>NZ_JBFPJI010000100.1:0-11441 GCF_040838205.1 Bacillus sp. S4 | reverse complement strand
CTAATACAATAATTAAAGCGATAAATGGTCTTGCTACTGAATTTTTCGCAAAGAATCCCCATAAACGACTATCCTCATGTCCTTTAAATGTTTTAACTGGATAAAACATTCCTTTTCCTAATAGCACCATGAAAAATGGATTTAAAGTGGTTAATACGAGTAGTAATACTGCGACACCAATTGCTACCGCTGAAGTAGATTGATATAATTTAAAACTTGCTAAAGCAAGTGATGCAAAACCAATTAGCACTGCAATTCCGCTATATAAAACGGTTTTACCTGCTGATTTAAATGTTTCTTTCGTAGCTAAATATGCATTTTCTTGTTTACTTAATTCTTCTTTAAACCTCGTATATAATAAAATGTTATAATCTGTTCCCACTCCAAACAGTACGACAACTACAAATACTTGCGTAAAGTTAGAAAACGGAAAATTAAATTGATCTACAAGATGAGAAATAATCCCCATTGAGACTAAATACGATACACCAACTGTAAGAAGAGAAACAATCGGAACAACTGGTGAACGGAATACAATGATTAATACTACAAGAATGAAAATGATTGAAATAACTTCTGTCTTTTTCACTCCCTCTTGAGAGGATGTAAGAAAATCACCCGCTATTAAATCACTTCCTGTTAAGTACGTTTTTACCCCTTTCGTTTGTACTTTTTTATGAAGATTATTTGCAACTTTTGATATTTCACCATGTTTTTTGTCTACCGATATTTGCGTTAAAATAGTCGTATTATCTTTAGAAACTAATTGTTTCTCAAGATCTTTATTATCTAAATGTGAAACTACTTCCTTAATTCCCAATTGCTCTTTTTCATTTTGTAAAGCGTTGATTGTTTTTGTTATTTCCTCTTTTTGTTCCTTCGTTAAAGCGTTTTTATCTCCACTATTAAAAACAGCTATAATTTCATACTTTTGAGCCCCTTCTTTATCCATCTCTTTTATCATTTTGTCAGCAATACTGCTTTGTTCTGTATTAGGAATCGTAATTTTCCCTTTTTCTTTCACTAATTTATCCATATTAGGCATCGTTACGACCATTGTAATAGTAATAACTATCCATAATAGAAAAGATAAACTTCTCCAACTTTTTAACTTGCTCATATTAATCATCTCCCACTTTTAGAGGTTTATGTTTCCTTCGGAATGAATATTCATTCCTATTATTTGAAAACTATCATTTTGGAATGAACGTTCATTCCTATTAAATTATTTTATAAACGCTATTAAACTACTCTTACCAGAATGAATATTCATTCCTTTAGCTATACAAACATATCATCTCCTATTTTCATATCTATTTAGGAATGAATGTTCATTCCTATCCTTATAAAGCTATAGAATCAAATGATTCTAATAGCATTCCAAGAGCTTTCTTCCAATTCTTTTACTAATTCTTTTGAGTATTCTAATTGCCCTGTCGCCATTACTTTTGTTAATTTTTCAAGCGGCTGATATACAATAATAATTAAAGCAACTGGAGGTAATGGACGAAGAAGGCCTTTTTCAATCCCACCCTCTATAATATTCATAAAGAATCCTATAAAGTCGTCAAATATTTTCTTACTCTGTTCATCAAGAAAATAACTATCACAGTGAGAATTTGTAAAAAGAAAAGCATCCACATTGTTTCTCGCAAATTCAAATAAACGATTATACGTATGACTAAATTGTTCACGAATATTTGCTTCAACAGGAAAATCTGTTTTTATTGTTTCAGATAGTTGTAACATACTTTCTGAAAATAATGAGTTAACGAGTGCCTCTTTATTTTCAAAATAGCGATAAATAGTACCAGCGCCGACATTAGCTTTTTCAGCGATCATCGGAATCGTCGTACCATCGTAACCTCGCTCTGCGAAAAGTTGCATCGCAGCATCAAAAATATCCTCTTGTTTATTTTTAGCCACTTTTCCCACCTCAATTTCCAGGAATGAAAATTCATTCCGCTTTTAATTATAAATTACATGGGTTAAAAGTCAAGTGTGCGACAAAGTAATGTAGCATTTTTATATCCCATGATTGTGAATAAAATTATATCAGCGATTTTCAAGATATATCGACTCACCGACAAAAACTGACAACGATTAGAGAAAGCTGTACCAAAATTTCTTTTGGAGACAGCTCGATTTCATATTTCCAAATTAAAAGAAATCATATATAAATGCTTCACGCACCGGTACTACATTTTCAAATACTCGTATTTCCTCTTCGCTTCCACTAATTAATTCTAGCTCATTTAGTTCTAATGGACGCTTGTAACCAAACATTATCGTAGATAGCGCATTAATATCCAGCCTAATTCCTTTATCTATTGTTTCTTCTTTCATAATTGTTATTTCTTGATTTGCAAGTCTCACTGATACGTTATTCCACCGAGCAAATGAATCTGTAATCTGTAAGATCACTTCTTGCTGCGCATTGTTCCAATTAAACTCATATTGCTTTAAAAACTGCTCCACATCTACAATTCTACCCATAAAATATGGTTTAATTTCTGCCTTCACTCGTGGCTCTTGCAATGTGTAAAGAAGTGGTTCTGCCTCACTTAGTATCATTTCTAGATCTTTTATCATAGAATCATGTTGGCAGATGAAGTTCCAAAGACCCGTTCTTGCTTCATTATGCAGTGGAACAAATTCTTCTACTGTCATTTTAGAGTTCTCAATTTTATATAAAATGTAACCCGACGCATTTTTATTTCCATCATAGTAAACAGCCAATGTTAATTCATGATATACCGCTTGTAGCCACCATTTAGACCCTCGAACTAACATACCAGAAAAACGTTCTGCAAATGTTTCATAGATCTTCTCGACCTCTTCTGGGTGATTTTCTTTATTGAATCGTTTCACAGTACCATTCACTTGTTTTTTCATAACTAAATCGCTCTTCGTCATATGACATGTAAGGCGATTCGCACAAAGTTCCCAGCCGTATTTACGGTAAAATGAAACGGCAAATGGATGTAGCATCGATACACTATATCCATCTTTTTTCATCGTTTGAAGGGAGTGCTGAAGCAACTCTTTTACATATCCGCTTCTTCTATACTCTGGGTACGTCGCTACCCCTGCAACACCGCCCATTTTAAACTTTTCTTTTCCTATGTAAATATGAAACGGAATAAGATGAAGTTTTGCGGCTAATTCTTCACCCTCCATAATGCCGTATATTTGATGGCTTTCTTTCATTCGTGTAATTTTCTGCTCTGCCCATTCTTCATTTGCTTTATATTGAAAAGCATATTCTGATAAACGTAATGCTTCTCTAAACTTATCTTCTTTTAATTGTATAACGTTCATATATTTCTCCTCCATTCCTTGTTTGAATTGTACCATAATTCTTAATATTCCAGTACAGTGAATGAAATTATATCGACGCTTCGACAAAGAATATCGACACCTATCTTATATAAAAAAGCAGATACATTACGCATCTGCCTCTCATCAATTTATTTAGCTAATATTTGAAGCTCTTCAAAAAATGTAGGATACGATACACCTACTGCTTCTGCATCTTCAATTGTTGTTTCTCCTTCAGCAATGCAGCCAGCAATCGCAAGCATCATTCCAATGCGGTGATCACCGTGACTATGTACTGTAGTTCCTTTTAGCTTCGATTTACCGTAAATAATCATTCCATCGTCGGTCGCTTCAATGCGAGCTCCTAGTTTCGTTAGTTCAGCAACGACTGTATCGATACGATTCGTTTCTTTCACTTTTAGCTCGTGTGCATCTTTAATGACTGTAATTCCGTCTGCTTGTGTTGCTGCTAAAGCGATAATTGGAATTTCATCGATTAATCTTGGGATAATATCTCCACCAATTTCGATTCCTTTTAATGAAGATGTTTCGATTTTAATATTTGCAGCAGGTTCTGATGCATCTTCGTTAATTGGCTCCCCAGTAAACGTAGCCCCCATTTTCTCAAGAACATCAATAATACCTGTACGAGTCGGATTCATTCCTACATTTTGTAATAATAGTTTACTATTTGGAATAATTGCACCTGCTACTAAGAAAAATGCCGCAGATGATACATCACCCGGAACTTGAACGTCTGTTCCTTTTAGATTTTGTCCACCAGCTAGTTTTACAGTTTTCCCTTCGCGAGTTACTGTAACGCCAAACGCCTCAAGCATTCTTTCTGTATGATCACGCGAAACGTGAGGTTCTGTAACAGTTGTTACACCTTCAGCACGAAGACCTGCAAGTAAAATAGCTGATTTCACTTGCGCGCTTGCGACAGGTGAGGTATATTGGATCGCTTTTAAATCTCCTCCGCGTATTGTAAGCGGCGTAAACGTTCCTTCTTCTCGGCCATCAATATTTGCGCCCATTTTCTTTAGTGGATTTGTTACACGTTTCATTGGTCTTTTTGCAATAGACTCATCGCCTTGTACACAAGAAAAGAATGGTGTGTTTGCAAGTATTCCTGACATTAATCGGATCGTTGTACCAGAATTACCAACATCTAATACAGCTTTTGGTTCTTGCAAACCTTCTAATCCTTTTCCAATTACCGTAACTTCGTCTTCATTTTGCGTAATCTCTACTCCCATTTCTTTAAAACAAGAAATCGTACTTAAACAATCCGCACCAGGAAGAAATCCTTTAATTGTTGTTTTTCCATCTGCAATTGCGCCAAACATGACAGCACGATGCGAAATTGATTTATCACCCGGGATTGTAATTGTGCCATTCAATCCATTAGTTACAGGTTGTATTTTTGTTCCCTTCACGTTCTCACCTTCTTTTTTAAATTGTTTCATACGTTTGGTATTCTTCTTTTCCTAGCGCCAGCTTTGCCTGCATGCGGTCTTCTTCTCTTTGGAAGCTAATTCTAAGCACCCCAAGCAATCCTTCGCGCGCTTCTAATATTTGCAAGTTTGTAATGCTAATTTCTTCTTCTGCTAAAATACTCGTAATATGAGCTAATGCCCCTACTTTATCTAAAACATCGACGTATAAGTCGTGATAGGCAGGAATTGCGCCTCTCTTTCGCACTGGTAAAGAGTCACGGTATTCTTTCGCATCTGCAAAATAGCTTTGTATTTCTCCTGCATCTCCTTTAGAAACCGTCTTATATAACTCTTCCATTTCTGAGATCCATTCTTCTAATAGTTCCAATAAATGACCGCGATTTTGTTTTACGATATCACTCCACATTTTCGGACTACTTGATGCAATGCGTGTTATATCTTTAAATCCACCTGCCGCCAGTTGATGAATAAGCGGGTTATCCCCTGCATGTTTCTCAACTTGTTTTACTAATCCTGCTGCGATAAGATGCGGAAAATGACTAACAATGCCAGTTACATAATCGTGTTCTTTTGTATTTAAAACGAGAAAATGCGATCCGGTTCCTTTTAGCCATTCTTTTAGCTCATCTACTTGATCAGCCTGCACGTGATTCATTGGCGTTAAAATGTAAAATGCGTTTTCGAAAAGGTGCGCCTTTGCACTTTCGACACCAGTTTTATGAGAACCTGCCATCGGATGTCCACCGATAAAAGAAACTTTCTTTGATAATAAAGCTTCCGCTTCATTCATAATTGTCCCTTTCGTACTTCCTACATCGGTAACAATAACATCTTCTCGTAAATGAAATGATGCAAGTTTGTGTAATAACTTTTTCGTTTCTTCAACTGGAGAGGCAAAAACAATTAAATGTGCCTCCTCACATGCACGCTGTAAATCTACTGCTACTTCATCAACTACATGTAATTCTTTTGCGCGCTCTACTTGCTCTTTAAATATGTCATAGCCGGTAATCGTTACATCGTGCTCTTTTTTTATCGCTAATGCAAGTGAGCCTCCTATTAATCCTGTTCCAATTAATACTACCTTTTTACACATTTGCCTCATCTCGAGACTTACTTTTTTTATTTTCAAAGTGTTGTTTTAACACTGAAATCACTCCCTCATTTTGTTCCCTTGTTCCAATTGTAATGCGCACGCCATTTGGAAACGGACGAATAATAAAACCAGCGTGCGCGCAAGATTCATAAATTTCTCCAGCATCATCTACTGGTAAGAAGATAAAGTTCGTTTGCGACGGATAAAACGGGATTTCATTTTCTGTACAAAAACTTTCGTACTGGTGTAATCCCTCTTTATTAACACGTACTATTTCCTCAATAAACGCTTCATCACTAAAGGCAATCGTTGCCGCTTTTTGCGCTAATGAAGATACGTTAAATGGCAAACGGACAACATTTAATTTCTCAATTAACTCTTCCTGTCCAATTGCATATCCGACGCGGAAAGAAGCTAATCCGTATGCTTTAGAAAATGTTCTAAGTACAAGAATGTTTTTATGCTTTTCCAGAAGTGGTAATATCTCTGGAAAATCTTTTGCTGTTACGTATTCATAGTACGCTTCATCAATGACAATTAACGTATTTTCACTAATACCTTCAATAAATTGAGTCAATTTTTGCTCATTAACATATGTGCCTGTCGGATTATTCGGATTACAAATCCAAACGATTTTTGTATGTTCATCAATTGCTGAAGAAACTTCGTCTAGATCATATACACCGTTATTTAAAGGAACTTCTTTCACTTTACATCCTTCAATAACCGCATGATGACGATATTGAGGGAATGTTGCACCAGCAGTAACAATGTTATCTCCTGCTCTGAGCACTGCACGGCTTATAATTTGAATGACTTCATCGAGCCCACTACCACAAAGCACTTGTTCCATTTTCACTTGTAATTTCTCTACAATCGTTTGACGGAGCGTTGTAGCTCCGCCATCTGGATACAATGCATGTTCCTGCCACGATTTTTGTAATTCTCCTAAAACACGAGGTGAACAGCCAAATGGATTTTCATTTGATGCTAACTTAACAAATGAATGATTCCCGTATACTTCTTTCATTTGCTCTGGTGATTTACCTGGTTTATACGGTTGTAATGATGATAGTTGATCTTTTACTCGCATGTTAACCCCGCCTTTTCATTAAAATTCTTTTGCGTATTTGTTATGTTGCGTAATGTTTTGCTTTAGTAATTCCATGCGGTCTTTTCCGAATTGTTCGACTAGTGCATCTGCAAGTTCCCACGCAACAACAGCTTCAGCTACAACACCTGCTGCAGGTACTGCACAGCTATCAGATCTTTCAATACTCGCTTGGAACGCTTCTTTCGTATCAATATCTACGCTTGCTAACGGTTTATATAATGTAGGAATTGGCTTCATTACACCTCTTACTACAATTGGCATACCTGTTGTCATACCACCTTCTAAACCACCCGCATTATTCGTTTTTCTCGTGTATCCTTTTTCTTCATCCCATATAATTTCATCGTGCACTTTACTTCCCGGCTGTCTTGCCGCTTCAAAACCAATTCCGATTTCAGCACCTTTAAACGCATTCACGCTCATAATAGCCCCGGCAAGTTTTGCATCTAATTTACGGTCGTAATGAACATAGCTACCAACTCCAATTGGCATACCTTCTGCAATTACCTCAACAATACCACCGATTGAATCTCCGCTACTTTTCGCATCATCAATCGCATCCATCATCTCTTGTTCTACTTCTTTATCTAAACATCGAACAGGTGAGTTTTCAGTAATCGTTTGAATTTCTTCTATCGGCAACTGAGTAATAGGCTTCGCTTTTACACCGCCAATTTCAAGAACATGTCCTGCGATTTCCACACCTAGTTCTTTCAAAATTTGTTTCGCAACTGCACCAGCCGCAACTCTAACAGTCGTTTCTCTTGCAGAAGAGCGCTCTAATACGTTTCTTATATCACGATGACCGTATTTAATGGCCCCGTTTAAATCCGCATGTCCTGGACGTGGTTTTGTAATCGTACGCTTCATTTCTTTACTTTCTTGCTCTGAAATTGGTTCTGCACCCATTACTTTCGTCCAATGTTTGAAATCATCATTTTTTACGATTAACGTAATCGGTGAGCCAAGTGTCATCCCGTGACGTACACCACTTACAATTTCAACAGTATCTGTTTCAATTTGCATGCGTCTTCCGCGCCCATGCCCTTTTTGTCTTCTTAATAATTCTTTATTAATATGTTCCGCTGTTAATGTTAAACCTGCTGGTACACCTTCTAAAATAACTGTTAACTGCGGACCATGTGATTCTCCAGCTGTAATGTATCTCATTTCTCTTACCCCTTTATTATTTTTTTGTACAAAAAAGTCCCTACTGAGCGCTCAGTAGGGACGATGTTTATCGCGGTACCACCCTAGTTGTAGACTTATTTCGTCTACCTCTCTTCTTCTTTAACGATCGTTTGACCGTCCTTCCCTTCAAAAGTTGGCGGGAAAGATGCTCCAAGGCTGTAATTCATGCTTATCTTTGTACTGATTTACACCGACCATCAGCTCTCTTTAACAGTGAGATAAGCACTACTGTTTTCCTCTTCAGCGCATATATGATATGGAATTAAGATAATTTATTTTTGAAACCTTTTAACTCATCCATGAATCTATGGAATTCTGGAATGTCCATTTGTTGCGCAGAATCTGATAACGCAACTGCTGGATCCGGATGTACTTCCGCCATTACTGCATCTGCTCCAATTGCAAGTGCCGCTTTTGCTGTTGGTAATAATAAATCTCTACGCCCTGTTGAATGTGTTACGTCTACGATAACTGGTAAATGTGTTTCTTTCTTTAAAATCGGTACTGCTGAAATATCTAATGTGTTACGTGTCGCTCTTTCGTATGTGCGAATACCGCGCTCACAAAGAATAATTTGGTCATTACCTTGTGCAATAATGTATTCCGCTGCATTAATGAACTCATCAATTGTTGCTGCTAAACCACGTTTTAATAATACTGGCTTGTTAACCTTACCTACAGCTCGTAGTAAATCGAAGTTTTGCATGTTACGTGCTCCAACTTGAATTACATCAACGTATTCTAGCGCCATTTCTACGTCATTCGGATTTAAAATTTCACTAATAATTGCTAAGTCAAACTCATCTGCTACTTGGCGTAAAATTTGTAAACCTTCTACTCCCAAACCTTGGAAATCGTATGGAGATGTTCTCGGTTTGAAAGCACCGCCGCGCATTAATTTAAGTCCTTGATCTTTCATCGCTTGCCCTACTTGGCGAACTTGCTCTAAGCTTTCTACTGCACAAGGTCCCATAATGAACGTTTGTGTTCCGTTCCCTATCAATTCACCTTTAACATTAACAATTGTATTTTCTTTTTTCTTTTTACGTGAAACTAGTAATGCTTTACGGTTATCATCTTCTTGCAGTTCTAAGCTAGCTTTGAAAATCGTTTTGAAAATATGTTGAACCGTTGACGTTTCGAATGGTCCTTCGTTATGCTCTGCAAGCATATCAAGTACTTCACGCTCACGTACTGGATCAAAGCGTTTCGTACCTTGTACTTGTTTTTGCTCTCCGATTTTTTGAACAATTTCACCTCGTTTGTTTAAAAGGTGTAGTAATTGTAAGTTAATTTCATCTACCTGTTTACGTAATTGATCTAATTCATGATTTGCCATTTGGAAATCCTCCTCTAATGTTTTAAAAGTATAGTAAGAGAATGTAAAATTCTCTATTTTCTGAACTGATAAATTATACAAATTTAAAGTGGAATCGATACCTCTTCTTATTTTAAACTAATAATTACCATAAAGACACTATCTACTAGTTAAAAATCACTTTTTTTGTACAAAAAATCCCTACTGATCCAATCAGTAGGGACGATATTTATCGCGGTACCACCCTAGTTGTAGACTTCTTTCGTCTACCTCTCTTCATTGTTAACGATCATCTGACCGTCTTTCCCTTCATAAAGACAATAGTATCTTTATTACGAAAAAGATGCTCCAGGACTGTAATTCGCTCTTGTTTTTGTACTGGTTCACACCAACCACCAGCTCTCTGTTACAGGGAAACAACAACTACTTCTTTTCCTTTCAACGCATGTTTATTATATTTTCAAGTTGTACTATCAAAATACAAAAAGTCCCTACTGAATAAATCAGTAGGGACGATATTTATCGCGGTACCACCCTAGTTGTAGACTAACTTTCCGTCTACCTCTCTTCACTGTTAACGATCAATTGACCGCTTTTTCTTCATAAAGACAATACTATCTTTACTATGAAAAAGATGCTCCAAGACTGTAATTCATGATTATCCCTGTACTGGTTCACACCAACCACCAGCTCTCTGTTACAGTAAGACTAACCACTACTGTGATCTCTTCATTGCACTTTATTTATTCAAATGTTTTTGAAATTGAATAAGTATGATTCGTATTATAGAACGCTTTTCAAAACACTGTCAACAACTTTTTATTTATTTTTTTAAAAATCCGTTTTCGCCCTATGATTCCTCTTGTAAATTCTCCGTTACAATTCCGATACGAATTATCTCATTTTCTATTAAATTTAATACATGTCTTTCTACTCCATACTTGGTTAATAGTTCTTTTATTTGTATAATTTCACTTTCAAGTAAATCGGCTTCTTGACACGTCTGAAGTAAAGTGAAAAACA
This sequence comes from Bacillus sp. S4, assembly GCF_040838205.1. Lineage (NCBI taxonomy): Bacteria > Bacillati > Bacillota > Bacilli > Caryophanales > Bacillaceae > Bacillus > Bacillus sp. S4. The sequence continues at coordinate 918 of NZ_JBFPJI010000100.1, read as the reverse complement.
CATTTGCATACAATTCTTTATACGCTTTCAAACTCTCTTTCTTTTCAAGTATCTCTATAAACAACTGTTTCATTTCTTCTTGATTACATTGTCCTTCCACACCTTGAAATTTACTCGAAATAATATTTAGTCCTTTTTCTAAAATCTCATCCATACATAATACAATACGTAAAAGCATCATATATTCTCTCGTTGATATTACGCCCATTTTCGGACGTTCTCTTAAAAATACATGTAGCCACGCTGTCCAAAATTTTTGTTGTTCTTTTCCGCTTAACGTTTTTACGTAGTAGCATACATACTGCATAAATTTAATTTTATTCTCTTCGTTTTCTTGCATTAAAAGTGGATATAACCAATCTGTTTTTTGCTCCCAATACAGCACACATTTAATAAATACAAAACTAAGCCATTTTAAAAACGCTTCTCTCGTATACGGATGTAGCAGCTCTAAATGCTCTACCGCATATTTAATATATCTCTTCATCTCTGTAAATAAAGGTAAATTAATTTGCGTATAACATAATCCCGCCCACGCATACTTGGTCAACTCATTTTCTTTCTTTAAATCTAAGTAAGGTAATACATATTTTCGGCACCATTGCTTCTCAATATGGTATAAAAACGTAATATCTGCTGTTAAACGAGCAAACATAAAGTTCTTTCTTTCCGAAGTAACACTTACCTGCTCCTCAAATAAAAATAAATATTCATACACGTTGCGATCGTATAAATGATCATATGCTAACAGTTTTAGTAATACAGCAGTCATCTTCCCAACAGGATGCTGAATAGATTCATTGTAAAACTCTTGTTTTCCAATCTTAAAATCCGATTCCCCTCTCATAACTTGTGGAAGTACAGAAAAAGAAAAACGTTTTACAATCCGTATACTATTTTCATCTAACTCTTCTAATC
>NZ_JBFPJI010000099.1:0-11478 GCF_040838205.1 Bacillus sp. S4 | reverse complement strand
ATATTATACAACGGCATATATTCTAACGATTCATTTAAAGTATTATATATTCATTCGACAAGTACATATAAAGACCTTGCAAGTCATTTTATGAAAATAAAAATAACCCATCTCTTTAAATAAGAGATGGGTTATTTACATTACTTAAATTATTTTACAATGTGAATTGGCATTCCAAGAGCAACTTCAGCTGCTTCCATTGTGATTTCACCTAATGTTGGGTGAGCATGGATTGTTTGAGCGATATCTTCAGCTGTCATTCCAGCTTCGATAGCTAAACCAATCTCAGAGATAATATCAGAAGCACCTGCACCTGCAACTTGTGCACCTACAAGAAGACCATCTTCTTTACGTGTTACAAGTTGTAAGAAACCGTCAGTGCTGTTTAATGATAACGCACGACCGTTTGCAGCGAATGGGAACTTAGATACAGCTACTGTCATTCCTGCTTCTTCAGCTTGTTTCTTAGTGTAACCAACAGATGCTAATTCTGGATCAGTGAAGCATACTGCAGGAATTCCGATGTAATCGATTGCTGATGCATGGCCACTAATTACTTCAACAGCTACTTTACCTTCGTAAGAAGCTTTGTGAGCTAATGGTGGTCCAGGAACGATATCACCGATTGCATAGATGTTTGAAATATTTGTACGGCATTGCTCATCAATTTCGATGATGCCACGGTCAGTCATTTTAATTCCAACTTGCTCAAGACCGATTTCTTGAGTGTTTGGACGACGACCTACAGTTACTAATACGTAATCTGCTTCTACAGTTTGGATTTCACCTTTAACTTCAAAGCTAACTTTTACGCCAGTTTCTGTTTCTTCAACGCCTTTAGCCATAGCTTTTGTATGGATATTTACGTTACCTTTTTTCTGTAGAGCACGTTTAACAACAGAGCTCATAGCTTTTTCGAAACCAGCTAAGATTTCGTCGCCAGCTTCTACTACAGTAACTTCTGTACCGAAGTTAGCATATGCAGTACCTAATTCCATACCGATGTAACCGCCGCCGATTACAACAAGTTTTTTAGGAATTTCAGGTAAGCTTAAAGCGCCTGTAGAGTTGATAACACGTTTAGAGTATTTGAATCCAGGAATTTCGATTGGTGTAGAACCAGTTGCAAGAACAGCATTTTTAAACGTATAAGTTTGTGCTGCATCTTCAGTCATTACGCGTAATGTGTTAGCATCTACGAAGTAAGCTTCACCGCGAATGATTTCAACTTTGTTACCTTTAAGAAGGCCTTCAACACCGCCAGTTAATTTCTTAACTACGCCGTTTTTCCATTCTTGAACTTTTGTAAAGTCAACTTTTACGTTCTCTGCAGTGATACCCATGTCATCAGAATGCATAGCATTCTCATAACGATGACCTGCATTGATTAACGCTTTTGAAGGAATACATCCAACGTTTAAGCATACGCCACCCAGGTTAGCTTTTTCAATGATTGCTACCTTTTGACCTAATTGTGCTGCACGAATTGCCGCAACGTATCCACCAGGACCTGCACCAACAACGACTGTATCTAATTCAATTGGGAAATCTCCTACTACCATTGTTATTACGCCTCCATTACTAATAATTGTGGGTCATTCAATAGACGTTTAATTTGGTTTAATGCTTTTTGAGCAGTTGCGCCGTCAATTAAACGATGGTCAAAGCTTAGAGATAATGCTAATACTGGAGCTGCAACGATTTCACCGTTTTTCACAACTGGTTTCTCAGCGATACGGCCGATACCAAGGATTGCTACTTCTGGGTGATTGATAACTGGAGTGAACCATTGTCCACCTGCAGAACCAATGTTTGTAATTGTGCAAGAAGCACCTTTCATTTCAGTTGGAGCTAAACGACCGTCACGTGCTTTACCAGCAAGTTCATTGATCTCGTTAGAAATAGTAAAGATAGATTTACGATCTGTATCTTTAACAACTGGTACTAATAAACCTTTGTCTGTATCAGCTGCGATACCGATGTTGAAGTAATGTTTATGAACGATTTCTTGAGAAGCATCGTCTAAAGCAGTATTCAACATTGGGAATTCACGTAATGCAGATGTTAAAGCTTTTACAACGTATGGAAGGTAAGTTAATTTAATACCTTTGTCAGCTGCAACAGCTTTGAACTTCTTACGGTGAGCAACAAGTTCTGTTACATCTACTTCGTCCATTAATGTTACGTGAGGAGCTGTATGCTTAGAGTTAACCATTGCTTTCGCAATCGCTTTACGGATACCACTCATTTTCTCACGAGTTTCTGGATATTCACCAGCTGGGATTGGTTGTGCTTTTGGTGCTTCTTCTTTCGCTGCTGCTGGAGTAGCTTCTACTGCTGCTGGAGCCTCAGTTGCTGCTACAGTTTGTCCACCATTTGCAAATGCATCGATGTCAGTTTTCACAACACGGCCGTTCTTACCAGAACCAGCTACTTTATGAATATCTACACCTTTTTCACGAGCATATTTACGAACAGATGGCATAGCGATTACACGCTCATTTACTACTTCTGCAGTTGCTGCTGGAGTAGCTTCCGCTGCTGGAGCTTCTACTGCTGCTTCTTCAGCTTTTGGAGCTTCATCATGATCGTCACCTTTAAATTTAAGGTTTTCGTATCCAGGAGCATCAAATTTAATTAATGTATCTCCTACAATTGCAACTGTTCCTTCTTCTACAAGTACTTCAAGTACTTTACCTTTAACAGGAGAAGGGATTTCTACTACTGCTTTATCATTTTGCACTTCAAGAAGTACATCGTCTTCATTTACTTCATCGCCTGGTTTAATAAACCATTTTACGATTTCACCTTCGTGGATACCTTCACCGATATCTGGTAGTTTAAATTCAAATGCCACGGAATTCAGCCCCCTGATTCATTTCATTATTATGGAATATGTACAAAAGAAACCAGCATGTGCTGATTTCTTTTGCACATGAAAAACTAAAAATTAGAAGTTCATTACTTTGTTAACAGCTTCAACAATATCTTTATGGTTTGGTAACCATACGCTCTCAGCTTGAGAGAATGGGAATACTGTATCAGCAGCTGCAACACGAACAACTGGTGCTTCTAAGTTTAAGATTGCACGGTCGTTAATTTCCGCTACAACGTTAGCTGCAATACCAGCTTGCTTTTGAGCTTCTTGAACTACAACTACGCGACCTGTTTTTTCAACAGAAGCAATGATTGTTTCGATATCTAATGGTTGAACTGTACGTAAGTCAACAACCTCTAAAGAGATACCTTCTTTTTCAAGTTCTTCAGCAGCTTTTAGTGCAGCATGAACCATAGCACCATAAGCGATAACAGATACATCTGTACCTTCACGTTTGATATCAGCTTTACCTAAATCAATTGTGTAATCGCCTTCTGGTACATCTTGACGGAATGAACGGTACAATTTCATATGCTCTAAGTAGATAACTGGATCGTTGTCACGAATCGCAGAGATTAAAAGACCTTTTGCATCGTATGGAGTAGATGGAATAACAACTTTTAGACCAGGTTGTTGAGCCACTAATCCTTCTAAGCTATCAGCATGTAGTTCTGGAGTATGAACGCCACCACCGAATGGAGAACGAATTGTTACTGGAGCAGTCCAACGTCCACCAGAACGGTAACGCATACGAGCTAATTGACCAGAAACTGAATCCATTACTTCATAAATGAAACCGAAGAATTGGATTTCTGGAACTGGACGGAAGCCTTCAAGTGCAAGTCCAACTGCAAGTCCACCAATACCAGACTCTGCAAGTGGAGTATCCATTACACGATCTTCACCGAATTCAGCTTGTAAACCTTCAGTAGCACGGAATACTCCGCCGTTTACACCAACGTCTTCACCAAACACAAGTACGTTAGGATCATTTTTCATTTCAACGCGTAAAGCATCAGTGATTGCTTGAATCATTGTCATTTGAGCCATGGCTTACTTCGACTCCTTTTCTTTGTAAATTTCATATTGTTCAGCTAAGTTGTAAGGCATTTTTTCGTACATGATTTCCATTAAATCAGTAACTTTTTGTTTTGGAGCTTGGTCAGCCTTAGCAATTGCTTGTTTGATATCTTCTTTTGCTTCTTCGATTACTTTCTCTTCAACTTCTTGAGACCATAGGCCTTTGTTTTCTAAGAATGCACGGAAGCGTACGATTGGATCTTTTTGTTCCCATTCGTTTTCGATATCTTTTGTACGGTAACGAGTTGGGTCATCACCAGCCATTGTATGTGGACCATAACGGAATGTTAAAGTCTCAATTAAAGTAGGGCCTTCACCGTTTACTGCGCGCTCACGAGCGAATGCAGTTGCTGCGTATACAGCTAATGGATCCATACCGTCTACTTGAATTCCGTAAATACCTGCTGCTACTGCTTTTTGTGCTACAGTTTTAGCTGCAGATTGCTTTTCTACTGGAGTAGAGATTGCATAACGGTTATTTTGTACAACGAAGATTGCTGGAGCTTTGAATGCACCCGCAAAGTTCATACCTTCGTAGAAGTCACCTTGTGAAGCACCACCGTCACCAGTGTAAGTAATTGCAACAGATTTTTTACCACGTAGTTTCATACCTAACGCAACACCAGCAGTTTGGATGATTTGCGCACCGATAATGATTTGTGGAGCAAGTGCATTTACATTCTCAGGCATTTGGTTACCCATGAAATGTCCACGAGAGAATAAGAATGCTTGATATAATGGTAGACCGTGCCACACTAATTGTGGAACATCACGATATCCTGGTAAGATGAAATCTTCTGCTTCAAGTGCGAAATGACTTGCTAATTGAGAAGCCTCTTGTCCAGCAGTTGGTGCGTAGAAACCTAAACGTCCTTGACGGTTTAAAGAAATAGAACGTTGATCTAGTACGCGAGTATACACCATACGGCGCATTAACTCTTTTAATTGATCATCTGATAATTCAGGCATAGCTGCTTCATTCACAACTTCGCCTTTTTCATTTAAAATTTGTAATGTTTCAAATTGAGCTGCGATAGCTTTCATTTGCTCATCAACATTAAATAGGGTGTTTTTTGTTTTAGTACCCATTCCGTTCACCTCTTCCTCTCTTGAACCATATTCTGAAACGCTTTCACTATCTATTAGCTAGACTGAAAGCGCAACAATGTAAACCAACAAGTTTGTCTGTCGGTTGAGAATAATTTTGTGTACCTAACAATCTGTACTAATGTTTTTTCAAAAACATATTAATACAATCTTGATCACGTTTTTTAGTTTACAACTATTCTAATTACGATGTCAATTACTTTGAATACGTTTTTTTATAAATAATATGCAGGTTTCCTCTACACAAACATGTTTTTATTTTTCACATCTGTATTAGTAAGCAATAACCTACTGTTATATTATTCCCTTTTTAACTTGTTTTTTCTCTTAGAATAATATGTAAACGATTTAATTCTCTTTAGTTTTTCTCTCTTCTCAATAAAATTATACAAACACTTCTTCCTTTTATAGGTAAATACCTATACATTTCTAATCATTCCTCCATACATTATAGTAACCGCAGTATTAGCGGGAAATGATAAAGGAGGTCATCTCATGTACGGATACTCATATTGCTATCCAACAACTTGTTCATATCCTTCCTACGGTTATGGCGGTTCTTGTGGCGAATCTGGACGCGGCTTCGCCTTAATCGTTGTGTTGTTTATCCTTTTAATTATCGTTGGTGCTGCTTGCATTCGCTAATTAATGTAAAATGAAACAACTATGGAAAGAAACAGACGGCTTTGCCGTCTTTTCTTTTATTACATAACTTATCTATAGAAGATTTGTTTCCAAGTAGTTCTTCCTTACTTGCCGATGACTTTTTTTATCTCCTTTGGTAGACTAAAGAAGAAAGGAGAGATTACATATGCTTACAATGAATGAGGTAATTCGTGAAGGAAATCCTATTTTGCGCGAAGTCGCAGAAGAGGTCTCCTTACCTGCTAGCGAGGAAGATACAAATACTCTTAAAGAAATGATTGAATTTGTAATAAATAGCCAGGACCCTGAAATGGCTGAAAAATATAATTTACGCCCCGGAATCGGATTAGCGGCTCCGCAAATCGGTATTTCAAAGAAAATGATTGCGGTTCATGTAACTGATACGAACGATACGTTATATAGCTACGCATTATTCAATCCAAAAATCATTAGTCATTCTGTTGAACGTACATATTTACAAAATGGTGAAGGCTGTCTATCTGTAGACCGTGAAGTACCTGGTTATGTCCCTCGTTACACAAGAATTACAGTAAAGGCAACAACGATTAACGGTGAAGACGTAAAACTGCGATTAAAAGGTTTACCAGCAATTGTATTCCAACATGAAATCGACCATCTAAACGGTGTTATGTTCTATGACCATATTAATAAAGACAATCCATTTGTGGCTCCCGATGATTCAAAACCTCTCGAGCGATAATAGTAAAAAGGCGGAAGTTAACCTTCCGCCTTTTTATTATATGAAATGGGTTCCACACTTACTTATAACAAGCCAGCCCACTTTAATCCGTGATAAATACCGTCTTCATTAACATCTTTTGTCACATAATTAGCAAGTTTTTTCAAATCCTCATGACCATTCCCCATCACAATGCCCGTTCCTACTGCTTCAATCATTTCTAAATCATTTAATCCGTCCCCAAATGCATATACTTGTTCACGATTAAATCCTATTTTCTCAATAAACTTCTCAATCCCTTTTGCCTTAGAACCACCATTAGGAATAATATCCATTGAATATGCATGCCAGCGTATAAAATGAAAATCTGGATAATGATGAATAAACTTTTCTTCTTCGTTTACTTCACAAAAAAGAAGCGTTTGATAAATATCGCGTTTCTCATAAAAATCAGGTTCATATGCCGGATGCTCGAATTGTAAGCTTCCAAAACCTTCTTTTACATAATCATGATATTCCACTGACGCTCTCATTTCTTGATGGTCAAGATATACAAGTGGATATCCTTCTTGTTTTGCAAACTGAGTAAACTTATGTAGAGCATCAGGATGTAATGGATTATTAAATAATACCTCATCCTCAAATACAACATACTGTCCGTTAAAACTAACATAATTATGTATATTGAGTTCCTCACGAATATCTTCAAACATAAATGGCGCACGCCCTGTCGCAATCGCTACATGCACACCTTTTTCTTGTAAATCTCTTACTGCATCTCTTGTAGATTGCGGAATTTTTTTATCATGATCTAATAATGTTCCATCAATATCAAAAAAGACAATTTTATCATTCATTTGTCAAAACCCTTTCTGGCACTCTATATTCCTATTTTGATTATCACTTTTCAAATTTCAAAAAAAAGTATAACATATTAAACATCTGTGAAGAAAGCGTTCACTTTCTGACCTTATTTATGAAATGTGCATATACTATTAGTAAAAAAATGTGGATACTTGTTCGGATGAATTTTCTTTTCTATTCTTCCTCATACTATATCTATAACTAACGGCTACTAATCGTTACTACAGGATAACTTACACTATACTAAAAAGAACAAGATTCACTATTCACTTCTAATCTTCTTTCTTGTATAGGAGACGGAGTTATCATTAGTAATATGCATGTTTAAAATAAGGAAAGGAAGGAGTAATCATGCTGAAGAAGCTGAAGAAAAAGCTCAAGCGTTATTTAAACGATTTAGTCCGTAAGAAGACAATCGCTTAAATTGTGCCCATTTCGGGCTTTTTCTTCATTCTCATTCGAAAAAACATGAAAATCGTGACTGTTTGCTTTATAATAAGTAACAGATAATGCAAAACATAGACAAGGAGAGGTTTTCCCAATGATTTTTAAAGTATTTTATCAAGAAAAATTAACTGAGGTCCCAGTACGTGAAAATACAAAAGTTTTATATTTAGAGGCTACGTCTCAAAAGGATGTTCGTAAAAAATTACAAAAGTTCGCATATAATATCGAGTTCGTTCAGTCTGTTACTGGTGCTCATCTTGAATATGAAAAACAAAACGCTGATTTAATATTAGCGGAGATCGTATAGTCATATGAAATTCCTAAAAAATGATCAAGCTGCCGTTTTTGCCCTCGGTGGTCTTGGTGAAATCGGTAAAAATACATATGCTGTTCAATTTCAAGATGAAATTATTATAATTGACGCTGGAATTAAATTTCCAGAAGACGAACTCCTCGGGATCGATTATGTAATACCAGATTACACTTATTTTGTGCGAAACGAAGATAAAATTAAAGGATTATTCATTACACATGGTCACGAAGATCATATCGGTGGAATTCCTTATCTATTACGTCAAGTAAACATTCCAATTTACGGTGGAAAATTAGCACTTGCCCTAATAAAAAACAAATTAGAAGAGCACGGATTACTTCGTAAAGCAAAACTTTATGAAATTCAAGAAGATGATGTTATTAAATTTAAAAAGACATCTGTTTCCTTCTTCCGTACAACTCACAGTATTCCGGATTCATACGGAGTTGTTGTGAAAACACCTCAAGGACAAGTCGTTCATACAGGTGACTTTAAATTTGATTTCACACCAGTCGGCGAGCCAGCAGATTTAACAAAAATGGCCGAAATCGGAAAAGACGGTGTACTTTGTCTCTTATCTGATAGTACAAACAGTGAAGTGCCAAACTTTACGATGTCTGAGCGCCGCGTTGGTGATAGTATTCAAGATATATTCCGCAAAGTAGACGGTCGTATTATATTCGCAACCTTTGCATCGAATATCCATCGCTTACAACAAGTTGTTGAGGCTGCTGTTGAAAACAATCGTAAAGTAGCTGTATTCGGTCGAAGTATGGAAGCAGCTATTGAAATCGGACAAAACCTTGGTTATATCCGGTGTCCAAAGGATACATTCATAGACACATCTCAGCTAAACCGCCTACCAGCTAATAAAGTTGTTATGTTATGTACAGGTAGTCAAGGGGAGCCGATGGCAGCACTTTCACGTATTGCCAATGGTACACATCGTCAAATTCAAATTATCCCTGGCGATACAGTTGTTTTCTCTTCTTCACCAATCCCAGGCAATACAATTAGTGTAAGTCGTACAATTAACATGTTGTACCGCGCTGGCGCTGATGTAATCCATGGTAAACTCTCAAATATTCATACGAGTGGACACGGTGGACAAGAAGAACAAAAGTTAATGCTACGTCTTATTAAGCCGAAATATTTCATGCCAATTCATGGTGAATATCGTATGCAACGTATGCATATGAAATTAGCGAATGATTGTGGTATTCCAGAAGAAAATTGTTTCATTATGGATAACGGGGATGTTCTCGCTTTACGTTCTGATGAAGCAAGCGTAGCTGGGAAAATCCCATCTGGCTCTGTCTATATCGATGGAAATGGTATTGGAGATATCGGTAATATCGTATTACGTGATCGTCGCATTCTTTCTGAAGAAGGACTCGTTATTGTAGTTGTAAGCATTGATATGAAAGAATTTAAAGTTGCAGCAGGACCTGATATCATCTCGCGTGGTTTCGTTTATATGCGTGAAAGCAGCGATTTAATCAACGATGCTCAAACATTAATTACAACACATTTAGAAAAAGTAATGGAGCGAAAAACAACACAATGGTCTGAAATTAAAAATGAGATTACAGACACATTAGCACCATTCCTATACGAAAAAACGAAACGTCGTCCAATGATTTTACCAATCATTATGGAAATATAAGAAAAAGGACAATGCCTCCTCGGCATTGTCCTTTTCTCTTATCTTAAAAAATGCTTAAAACGATCTACTTCATCGTCATGACCAATTACAATTAATATATCTCCCGCCTGAACGTTTTCTGTAGCTCGAGGAGATACGATAACTTCTTTTCCACGTTTAATTGCTACAATGTTCAAACCAAACTTCGCACGAATATCTAATTCAATTAAAGAGTGCCCATCAATTTTTTTATTTGCGATAATCTCTACAATACTATGCTCATCTGAAAGCTCTAGGTAATCTAACACATTACTTGATGCGATATTATTAGCAATCCTTTTTCCCATATCTCGTTCTGGATGCACAATATGATCTGCCCCTATTTTACTTAACACTTTTTCATGATAGTCATTTTGAGCTTTTACAGTAATATTTTTCACACCTAATTCTTTCAAAATTAACGTTGTTAAAATACTTGAATTCAAATTATCTCCAATAGCAACGACTACATGATCAAAATTACGAATACCAAGACTTTTTAATACCATCTCATCTGTTGAATCTGCAATTACAGCATGCGAAGCTATATTTGCAAACTCATTAATTTTATCCTCATCTGAGTCAATTGCCATTACTTCCATACCTAATTGAGCTAATTCACGGCAAATACTTCCACCAAAACGGCCAAGCCCAATAACAGCAAATTCTTTCTCTTTTTCGCCCACAGGAATTCCTCCAATAACATCAAGTACTATGTACTTTTATTGTAACATACTTTAAATTCGCTACAAAAACCTGTATATACTTCTTATTCTTATTTTTGTTTTTGCATATAAAAATACTGTTGTAAATAAAACGCGATACCGAAAATTAACATACCAAATACAAATATATTTCCAAATGAACTAAATGTTTCAAAAACGAACAATAGCGTTTCTTGTCCGAAAAAAGCAAATAAAAGTTGTGTAAATGCGAATAACAGTGCCAATATGTAATGATGTTGATGGAATAAATAATGTGTTGCGCCTAAAAAAGCTACAAGCGAAACAATGAAGATCCACCAAGTTTCTAAAAACAATTGCCAATTAGTAAATTGATATCCATTTACTAATATCGCAATAATTCCTATAACTGCCATCGTCGGCACACTCCATAATAATGCACGCCCTCTAAAGAAGCGCGCACCTTTTGCATCTCCTTTTTCATTTGCGATGTATGTTAGCACGACAGTACTTATATACAAAACAGAGAGGATTGTTAAAACAATGATAAGCCAAAAATGTAATTGATAATATTCATGCTCTATATTCGTCACAATTGCAGCTAACATACATGGAATAAACATCCCTGTCCAACCATCTATTTTTCTTTCGTTCCAAAACACCGTATTACCAATCCGAATTCCTAATAACATAAAAATAATGATACCTAGTACAAATAACGTAGTCTTATTCCCCACTAAACTCGTTGAGAAAGCAATTAATCCAATAAATAAAAAAAGAACAAATCCATTCATAATTTCTAGTACAGGTGACAAATATCTTTTCACCCATTTGTATGTTTCTTCATATTCACTATTATTTGCTAAACGATAGGCGTAAAAACTTATCCCAAAATAAACCGCCGCAATAATAACATATGCATATAAGACGAAACATAAAATCGCACTGCTAATTTGCACGTAATTCCCCACCCTTTTTTCTATGTATCACATTGATTTTACACACTTTTCATACTAAAAGTAAACCTGTATAAGTTAGTTAAATAATTATCTTACCTATTAGTACTAATTAATAATG
>NZ_JBFPJI010000098.1:0-11500 GCF_040838205.1 Bacillus sp. S4 | reverse complement strand
TCTCTATAATGAATTTATTTATAAAAAACGCAAGTTTTTCAGTGGCTTCGTATTGCACCGGGCTCATGCCTTTTTATTTCGTTTTCATTTGTTGTGATCATTAAATCATCATTGTGTTTTATATTTTTGAGGTCTTTCTGTTTGATATAAATCGATAGCATAAATATAGACCGTAGCTTTGAATAATCGTAAAGCTAGGAATGATGAAGTATCGATATCTTGTTTGGTATTCGATTAAGAAATGAACAGTTACGTAACCAATTATCAATAATAAAAATAGTGTATAATGCGTGTTATTTTGCTTAGTCAATATGAGATAAAGAAGTGCTAATGTGCCCAAGAGCATAGCTGTAATGTACATATACTTTTCATATTTCGTAAGGATGTCTTTTAAAGTAATCATATCATTACCTGTGTCCCCTAGTGTCAATAAACTCCATAATGGGGCGGAGTCGTAATCTGCCCACATGAGCGTGAACTTATCACCAAATAAAGATAAAACCTTTTGTGGATCAGCTAGTCGCTCTTGAATCAGTTTTTTTTCAGCGGCTTTGCGTTCTTCACCGATTTCAAAGGACATAATATATTCTGCATCTGCTGCAGAATATCCCCCTTTTGTTTCGTGATTAAACCCTACTGTGAATTTCCAGAGAGGATCACGATTAGATAGTGGGTATTGTGTAATTCCAGCAGATATAAATGAGTAACTTATAATGTAATGTACAAGGTAAAATACGACGAAAATTCCACAAAGTTTTTTAATGGAAGTGAAAATATCTTGTTTTGATTTTCCTAATATACCTTGTAAAAAGACATAAATAGTTACTGCAATTAGGATGATAGCTCCAAGCGGACGCATGATATCGCCTAAAGAAAGCGAAATTCCTATGAAAATCCACATATATTTATGGCTTAAGCCTTTTGTAATTAATAAATAAAACCCAAGATAAAATAAGAATGTCGCAAGGTGTTGATTCGTTAGGACTGAGCTCAATACAATACTCGGGATATATATTGCATATAGTAAACCAGCCATACGTCCAGACCACTCATTAAATATATGAGAAGTTATTTTGTAAACGAGGAATGTTGTTCCCGTGCAATATAATACATTTAAGAACTTTAGAAGGAAGGTTCCTTCACCAAATAAATTAATAATAAAAGCTTGGTACATTGTAAATCCAAGTTGGTAAACCCATGAAGTATAATACGTGCTTTGGGCAAAACTAAAATCTCCTTTAGTTGCTTGCACAGCACCATTGTACATCATAGCAAAATCAGATTCGACAGGAGTTTGGACATTAAGAACCCAGATTAATCGAATAGAGAAAGCTAAAATGATAAGTGAAATAGTGAATACTAGTGTTGACATATATTTATTGGCAATATAGCCGATTAGTAGAAACAGAAGACCGATTAGAATAATAATCGGGATTATAATAAGTAAACGAGTGCTGGCCTGTTCTCTAACCACGGCTACTGATTGCCATGTAATGGCTGCAGAAATAATGAGACATAGCACTAACAAAGATTTCACAAAAAATGTATTGAGTTTTAGAAGAAATGAACTTTGCATTATAATTAAAAACTCCTTATTGAATTTTATGGCTATTTCAAAGGGAAATCCCTTTACACACCAAGTGATGGTGTAAAGGGATGATTTTAGGTGATTAAGAATTTTCTTGGGACCACTGTTCTACATCCCAAACTTTTGTTACCCAATCTTGATAAAACTCTGGTTCGTGACATACAAGAAGAATAGTTCCTTTATATGCCTTCATTGCTTTTTGTAGTTCTTCTTTTGCTGTAACATCAAGGTGATTTGTTGGCTCATCAAAGAGTAACCAGTTACTTTCTTCGCCCATTAGCTTACATAAACGAACTTTTGCCTGTTCGCCACCGCTTAATTGGTTCAGCGGACGAGAGATATGTTCATTTTTTAAACCACATTTCGCTAACATTGCACGTATTTGATGCTGGTCTAAGCTAGGGAATGTATTCCAAACATCATCAATCGGTGTTATATTATCAGCTTTCACTTCTTGTTCGAAGTATGATGGGTTTAAGAAATCACCAAGACTTGTTTTTCCGCTTAATGGTTTGATTTTACCTAGAATCGTTTTTAATAGTGTTGACTTACCTACGCCATTACATCCAACAATTGCAATTTTTTCACCACGTTCAATTGTCATTGTTAATTTTGGTAATAAAGGATGTGTATATCCAATTTCTACATTTTCTCCTTCAAAGACGAATCGGCTACTTGCACGACTTTCTTTAAATGAGAATTCAGGTTTAATAGCTGTTTCAGGACGATCAATACGTTCCATACGATCAAGTTGTTTTTGACGACTTTTTGCACGGCCTGTCGTTGAGTAACGAGCCTTATTTTTGGAAATGAAATCTTCTTGTTTTTTAATAAACTCGCGTTGCTTTTCATAAGCGTTGATATGTTGGTTTTTATTGATCTCTGCTAGCTCTAGGAATTTTTCATATGTCGCTGTATAACGCGTCATCTTTGTGAATTCTAGATGGAAAATAACATCAACACATTTATTCATAAATTCCGTATCATGGGAAATTAATAGGAATGCGTGTGGATATTCTTTTAAATAAGTCGTTAACCAATAAATATGTTCAACGTCTAAATAGTTGGTAGGCTCATCTAATAGTAATACTTCTGGTTGCTCAAGTAGTAACTTTGCAAGTAATACTTTTGTACGTTGTCCACCACTTAATGCGGCAACATCACGATCTAAACCAATTGCGTCAATTCCAAGACCACGCGCTGCTTCCTCAATTTTCATATCTAATAAATAGAAACCACCTGCTTCAAGAGCATCTTGTATTTCTGCCATTTGCTCAAGAAGTTCCTCTAACTCTTCTGTTGTAGCAGTTCCCATTTTTTCTGTAACTTCATTTAAAGCTTTTTCTTTTTCAAATAAAGGTAAAAACGCATCTGCTAATACATCACGAATTGTGCGACCAGGTGTTAAAATTGTATGTTGATCTAAGTAACCATAATTTGTACCAGGTGTCCATTCTACACGACCTTCATCGTGAATAAGCTGACCAGTAATTATATTCATAAATGTTGATTTACCAACACCGTTTGCTCCAACTAATCCAACATGCTCTCCTGCGAGTAAGCGCATGGATACGTCTTTAAATAATGTGCGATCACCAAATGTATGACCTAATTTTTCAACAGTTAATAAGCTCATAATGTCCTCCGTTCATTTCTAAATAGTGTCTTGAATCATGATACTAAATTCTTTGATATAATGCTATCATTTCAAAAATGTATATTTTGAAAAAAATAAGTTGCATTATTTTGGAAAAAATATATAATAATAATTGAACAGTGGTTAATTAAATCGTGAGGTATAAAAAATGTCGCCAAGAAGAGCAGTCAAACAAGAGTTAACAAGAGAAATGATTATGAATGCAGCCAGAGATTTATTTGTACAGCAAGGATATCAACACACTTCAATGCGTAAAATTGCGACGGAACTAGGTTATAGCCATGGTTCAATTTATTATCATTTTAAAAATAAAGCTGAACTTTTTTATGCAATGGTAGAACAAGACTTTCAATTGCTAAATAAAAAGTTAGATGAGATTAGTAAAAGAAACTTATCTCAAGAAGATCAGTTAAAAGCGGTTTTATTTGGTTTTATAGAGTTTGGTTTAAAAAATCAAAGTCATTATGAAATTATGTTTTTAATTAAAGATGATGAGTTAAAGGAATGTCTAGCAGACGGCCCGAATGTTAGTTATGAAAAATTTGCAAAGGTTGTTTTTTCTTTATGTAATAAAAGAATAGATACAATGATGATATGGTCTGTCTTTTTATCATTACATGGGTTTGTAGCGCATTATTGCGGAAGTGGGCAAACATTTGAAGAATTAAAGGGGTTCGCTCAAGCACATGTAGAGTTTATTTCAAAATCGCTTCTAATGTAAGTGATTTTCTTTTTACTATTAATTGAACAGCGGTTAATTAATTGGAGGGGAATTAGGATGAGAAAAGCGTTAGTACTGGGAGCGTCTGGAGCAATGGGATATGCGATTACAAAGGAGTTATGTAATAGAGGAATTGATGTGATTGCTTTTGCAAGAAATAAGAGGAAGCTGGAGAATTTATTTCAAGGAGAAGAACGGATACAAATAGTAGCAGGAGATGTATTTGTAAAAGCGGATATAATGGATACTGCGAAAGACGTAGATGCTATATTCCATGCTATAAATATCCCCTATTCGGATTGGGAAGAGAAGCAACCTAAACTATTAAGAAACATATTGGAAGTAACAAAAGAGAATAATATTAAGTTAGGGATCGTTGATAATATTTATGCATATGGTATGCAAAATCAAGGGCTCGTTAAAGAAGATGCTGAAAAGAAACCTCATACGAAGAAGGGGAAAATTCGATTACAACTTGAAATGATGGCAGTGCGGAGTGGTGTCCAAATGTTTATTGCTCATTTTCCGGATTTTTACGGCCCGAAAGCAGAAAGTACACTCGTTCAGCATACTTTAAATGGCGTACTTGCGAATAAAATATCTAGCTTTGTTGGAGATAAGCGGATTGCGCGTGAGTATATTTTTACGCCAGATGGTGCGAAAGCCATGGTAGAATTAGCGTTACGTGATGAGGCTTATGGGCAACATTGGAATATACCAGGTTGTGGTGTTATTACAGGAGAAGAAATGATTCAACATATACGTGAACTAACGGGATATACAAAACGAGTAATGACTGTAAAAGGGGGTATGATCAAGTTCATTGGTTTATTTGATAAGCAGATGAAAGAATATGTTGAAATGTTATATTTGACAGAAAAACCAGTTATGTTAAGTGGGGAAAAATATGAGGAGCATATAGGTATTCTACCTAAAACTCCATATTATGAAGGATTAAAAGAAACAATTTTATATATGAATAATAATAGTGAATAAAAAAACCGTCCCAAAATACCTTTTGGGACGGTTTTTCTTGTTAATAGGCAGGTTAGTCTTTTTACTCAATAAGAACATAACCCCAGTCCAAAGTTCGGCTTTTCGGGCAGCTCTTTTTATGCTGTTTTCTTAGCAAACTTTTTATTTATGAACTCTAAAAGTAACCCGCGTATTTGTGGATCAATGGCAAGGCCGATAATGCCGTACAATATACCAGTAAGCGTTAAAGCCACTAGCGGTGGCAAGTTAATTAATATTGTGTGGTATAGAGCGCAACTAATTATAAATGCGAGACTATTAAATATAATTCCTTTAAATAATAGCTCGAAACCTTTATGGACAAATAAAGTAAATCCAATTAATAAAGTAACTTCAGTAATGATAGCTGCTACAGAAGCCCCCATCATTCCAAATTTGCTACCTAAGATGATGTAACTTATGATAGCGACAGCCAATCCAATTCCCATCGTTGTTGCACGTTTCCACTGTTGGCCAATTGTCGTTAAATTATCGGCAAGTGGATAGTTGATAGATTGTAAAATGACCATAAAGGCTAAAATTGCAAGAGCATCACCAGATGGTGCATATTTTTCACCTAATAAAGTAACAATCCAAAAGCTTGGATCGGCGATAAATGGAATTGCGATGCCCATTCCTAAGAAAGACATCAGTTTTAATTCGAACTGAGATAGTTTTCTATGTTCATCAATATTTTTTTCATTTCCAAAAGCAAATAGCTTTGGATAAAAGGCTGCTGCAATTACACCAGGTATTTGATAAAGTACTGCAGGTATTTTCGATGCAGCGCCAAAGAATCCAACTTGCTCATATGTCGAAACTTTTTCTAATATAATGGGTCCTAATTGTGGTAAAAGCATAATGATGATCCCATTGATTGTGAAAATAAGCAGTTGATCTAAAATCCCTTTGTCCCAGCCTTTATGAACGGTTGTATGGCGGAGGACCATTATGAAAGCGATGACTCCTGTTACAAGACTGGATATTCCGTACATGGCAGCGACCATCATAAGTGACCATTTAAATGACATTCCAAATAGAAGAGCAGCTGCGGCTGTTACACCTTGTAGTACAGAAATAATCGCTGTAAATTGCATACGTTCTGTTACTTGGAAATAAGCCATCCCAACGCCTTGTAGAGTTGCCCCAAACATAGTTGGGAGCACAACCCAATATACCATGGCACGTAAGTAGGCATCAGTATAGAAGAACTGAGCAAAAATCGCAAAGAGTACGGAAATGATGACAGCCAGTACAAAACGAATGCGTAAATAACTACTGATTAGTACGCTAATGTCGGCATCACTTCGTGTTCCTTCACGCATAAATGTATGTGTCAAACCTGCATCTGTAAAATAACAAATAACAGCGGAAACTGCTAATGCAGTTGTAAACATCCCGTATTCATCTGGTGAAACGTATCTTGCAAAGAGAATCGTCGCAATAGCAAGTACAAATCGAACAGTAATATTTCCTACAAAGAGGTAGGAGGCGTTTTTAAGGATTTTGTTTGTTTTCATGGAAAGAGACCTTTCTATTCTTTAGGACACACTTTGTCCTATTTATAAGTTTAATTTGTTTACGGAAAAAATGTTTAAAAGCGTATTTTTTATTTAAGAAAATAGAAATTTGATACGTACAAACCAAAGCATCGCGTATAATTTTTTGCTTCGTTTTCCATTTTTTGAATAGATTTTGCGACAATATTTCTTTATATCGCTTTTAATTAATTGAACTTTTGATTTATCTAATTTAGAGTGTTCTTTAATGTGTATACAGGCATTGTTAATGACTGTATATGGGAATAGATAAGTTTCAAGGATTTCAATAAGTTCTGTAGAGTCATTTGTGATTAAGTCTTTTGATTTATTATGAATCCAATCTTTCATTCGATTAAATACTTCTAATTCTTTTGTTGTTTTTAATTCATAATCTTTATAATTTGAAGAAAGGTTTCCTCCTGATAGGATTCGATAATATGTTAAATATTCATCCACATAACATACATTTGTTACACTCATTAATTTAAATAGAAACTCTAAATCTTCTCCCCAGCTACATCCTGGTGTGAAACGAATGTTATGATCCATCACAATTGATCTTTTAAAAATCCAAGTACTTGTTTGGGCGAAAACTTGATGTGTTAAGAAAGCTTTTGTCATATTTCCTTTAATAAAGTTTGTCGTATTTTCGACCTTTTCACCAGTTTCGTCGTAAAAGTTCATATAGCCACAATAACAAGCGTTCATATTGTTTTTGTGCATACTTTCGATTTGCTTTTCTATTTTTGTTGGATGCCATACATCATCACTATCAAGAAAAGAAACATATTCTCCGCTAGCATTTTCAATTCCTGTATTACGAGCAACGGAAACACCTTGATTTTCTTGGAGAATATATTTTATTTGTTCAGGGTATTTTTTCTCAAGATTTTTTACGATAGAAGATGATTGATCTTTACTTCCATCATCTACAACTACAATTTCAAGATTTTTATATGTCTGATTCAGTATTGATTCCATCGTCTCTTCAATATATTTTTCCGCATTGTATAGCGGGACAATAACGGAAACGAGTTGAGTTTGTTCCATCATATAATTATTATCTCCTCAAATTTTTTGTATTTTACACTATATAGACCTTTTGAAAGGAAGAAGATTACAGATTTCGCGATATAGGAAAGCCCATATCGGACTTTAGTAATAAGAATCCTACTGACATTAATCAGCTTGCCCCTTTAGGGGTGGGAGTGTCAAAAGAACATCTGTATAAGTTTACCGCATATAAACTTTGTAAATCAACTCTATGTATTTTATATAAAAAACCTTCCTTTTTGATTTAAATAAGGAAGGTTAATTAATCGTTAAATACTCCAAGGTTTACTTAATGTTAATACTTCAGCCATTTCTTTGCTTTTCAAACGCCCATTTTTTCTATTTTCTGCACGCTCTGGTCCGGTTGTGTATAGCCAATGTTCTTCCTCTGTTTCGGGAAGTACTTGCGGTACAGAAGAAGGCTTTCCGTCTTTCAATGCGACAAATGTAATGAAACATGTTGCGGCCATTCTACGCTCGCCCTCTAATAAATTTTCTGCAATTACTTTTACGAAAACTTCCATTGAAGATTTTCCCGTATAACATACGAAAGCCTCATAACAAACAGAATCTGCTTGGTGAATTGGAGTTAAAAAATCAACGGAATCGATAGATGCTGTTACGCAATGTTTACGGCTATGTCTTGCAGCTGCAATCGAAGCGATACTATCAATTTCTGCTAATAATTTTCCTCCGAAAAGTGTTTGATGATTATTTAAATCATTAGGAAAAACACGTGTTGTTTTAATTGCTTTTGATTCGCGCATGAATTTCTTTTCCATATATTCAGCCCCTATTTTCTGTTTTCAATCAGAATGACATGTATTGTAAATGGAGTACAAAATTATTAAAAATCAATAGATATTTAATGAAGTAAAGAGTTCTAGAAGAGGGTTTTACCTCGCTATGTGCGGGTGGTAAGATAACCACTTCAAAATTCGGCTGTCAAACATAGAAGACAGCTTGTAAAAGCTAATCATTAGTGGGGGATAAACACCCCCACTATGAATTAAAGTTCTACTCTATTAAAACTTCTGTATTTGTATTCATGTAACTGAAAGAAAATTTATTATATCTAAAATGTAGTGTAAAAGAGGATTCGCTTACATTGCAAGTGAAAAAGTTATGACTCTGTATTTGTCATAGAAATTCCCTATCAGCTGTGTACCCATTCATGATAGAATCGTTTTGTTATGAAAGGAAATAGAGGTGCAATGGACATATGAATCACATACAAACAAATTTTTCGTCTTTCTTCAGTAAAATAATAATTGGTGCGATGCTCACATTTTTTGTTTATAGTTGTTGGTCAGCATTTGAAACAAGTAAGCAATTTTTTGGAGGAAGTACAACAACTATAACAATCGTATTGGTGATTTTTATCATCCTTACTTTATTAGTGGCATCAATTTTACAATATCGTTTTACAGGTAAACAATTTCTTCTTTTTCTTCTAAGTATATCTATACTGGTGAGACTTAGCGTGGTTCTATTTGTAGATGCTCCGATAATTGGTGATATGAAAGTGATGTATGAGTCTGCAAAGCAAATTGCAATTGGTAATACTATAGAGAATGTAACTCAGTTACCTTTTATTATTTATGAATCGATTGTTATTCGTATATTTGGTGATACGGTATTTGTTTTACAGTTATTTAATATTTTATTTTGTACAGGGACTGTATTTTTCATTTATCGTATTGCAGCGATGGTTTTTGGGGAAGAATGTGGTCGTATTGCCTCTGTATTTTACGCTGTATATATTCCAAATATATTCATGAGCTCCTTATTAACACAGGAGTCGCTTGCAATATTTTTATTTTATTTTGCTTGTTACATACTTTTATATAAAGGGTTAGATCATCCTTATATGTGGGTGTTTTCAGCGATTTTATTTGCTTGTAGCAATATGATTTTCCCAATAGGGTTATTTCTTCCTATTTTTATTGCTATATATGTGTTGTTAATTGAATTATTTCAATCAGTAACGAGGCAAAAAGTACTATTGAAGATGATAGGGATACTCATTTTATTTTATAGCGTTCACTTTATTGTGAGTTACGGAATTAATACAATGGGAATGTCACAATATAAGATTTCGAATGAGGCGTATGTTCAATCTGTTTTAATTGGAAAAGGTACAAATGGGGAAAAAATATCGAAAAATCAAAGTGTAATAGAGCACATTGATCAAAATTTAAAAGAGATTGAGAGCGAAAGGTTTAAACTTTTAAAACCAGTAATGAATCAGTTTTCAGATGAGGGAATAAACTCTATTTTATTTAAATGTGAAAAACTTATATATATAACGGTAATGCTATTTATGGCTATAGCTTTATTACATTTCCTTATTAAGAAACAACAAAACGAAGGATATATGTTGTTTGTTTTGTTAGTTAGTGGATATGTATTACTAAGACTCTTCCAAGTAGATATGGCATATTACAATATTATCATGCCAGCTGTGTTCATTTTACAAAGCTTTGGTGTTTATATGAGTTATGTTTATTGTCAAAAAATATTTTTCCGAAAATAAGAGCCTGTCCTGCAATTCAAAGTGTCCTTATTACATGAAATTATATTGACTTAACTATAAAATACGACAAGAAAAACTTACTTATTAAAAAGAGCCGTTCCAAACTATCTGTTGGGAACGGCTCTTTTTATCGATGGATGATGAAAATGAGTAGTGAGTGGAGATGAAGGATCGCCGCTCACTCAAGTTTCACCTTATCGGTTTAGTTCTAGTTGTAAATTATCAGCCGTTAGGGCCATTTTTGAGGAATCGTCTTGAATCCCTTTCATTACTTGTGAAATAGATTCTAACTCATTTTCAATTTTTTTATTTTGTTCTTTTGAGTTAGACATATCTTTTACGATTTCTTGGAAGTATTGATCTGTCGCATACATACTATCCGTTCCTTCAGATACGAGAGAGCTAATTTGCTTTACAGAAGAAGAGACACGAATAATCTGTGCATTTGTTTTTTCGACGAGCTTTGTAACGTTGGATATAGATTCCTTCGTTTGCTCTGATAACTTTCGGATTTCTCCAGCTACAACAGAAAAACCTTTACCAAACTCTCCAGCACGTGCAGACTCGATAGCGGCATTTAGTGCAAGTAAATTTGTTTGCTCCGCAATTGATTTTACAATATCTATAATTTCATTAATTTTGTTAGAAATATCAAGAAGTTCATGTGTATCTGTAATGATAGTTTCCATATTCGTTTGAATGTATCCCATTCGTTTATTTTGTTGATTTAATTGTTCTTTACCTTTATTTGCTTTTTCTTCCGATGTTGTAGCTAATGATGTGCCTGTTTTGGCAATTTCTACAATAGTTTCGGATTTAGCTGTTAGTTTTTGAATAGAAGAGCTCGTTTTTTCAGACACGGCAGCTAGTTCTGTTGCAATATGCGTAATTGTCATAGCTGTTAGTGCTTTTTCTTTTTCATGCTCTTTTTGAATTCTTTCGTACTCAGATTCGTAAGCAGCAAGAACAAGTTCTTGTTCAAGAGTAAATAATTTATTTATTACATTGATAGAATAAGAAAAATCATCGATTGCTGTAAATTTTGTCTGCAAAATCTTCATGATAGAGCGGAATAATTCTTGGTAAGCAGCCGTATACCATTTTCTATGTAAACCAATTTGTACATGTCTTTTGGCAATTCTAATGCGTTGTTCAATAAAATCTTCATGCATATTTCCACTGAATAATTCTTTAATATGTGTTTTCAAAGTTTGTTTTAGTTTTGGAATAGAGCTGTAACGTTCAATAACAGTAATTAAATTAGGTTGTTTTGTAATGTTGGCATAAAATTTTTCTGTAATCCAATCTATTTCCTCATAAATAAAGGGTTGTAGTACCTTTACAATTTGTAAATCTTCTTTTGAAATATGTAGCATTTCCATTTGGATTT
>NZ_JBFPJI010000097.1:0-11607 GCF_040838205.1 Bacillus sp. S4 | reverse complement strand
AAATTATATTAATCCAATACCTACTATTACTGCAGAATCACATAGAGGGGATATTGCGGATATCATTACCAAGATCCTTGATTAATCTCCCTCTATCTATGTATTTTTAGTTTGTTTTAATTCGTCGAATTTTCAATTGATATTTTTAGATATTTTGCTGACATTTTATAAGCGCGATTATCAAAAAAATAGTCTCCTAGTTCATGAGCCAGTTCACTTACTAAAGGATATTGTTTCTTTTCTAAACCAATTTCAATTGCTTTTTGCATCTGTTTTTCATATCCATAATCATCTCCTCTTAATTTAGATATCTTCCCCTTCAATCCATATAGTTGAACATTAGCGTAAGGTACATCAAAAATTGATAATAAATCAAACGCTTCATCCATAAATTTATTAACAGTTTTCCAATCTTTAAATTCTATATGAATCTCTATTAAGCTTCGTAATGCGTATACCTTTTGATGTTTTTGTTCGAGAAACTCACTTAATTGCAAACATTCTTCATAGTACTTAATAGCATTAGTATAGTCTTTTAAACCTTGATAAATTTTCCCATAATTATACGAGATTATAGGTGAATACATAGAATCTCCTTTATTTTCCAACCTACTTTCTGCCTGCTGTAAGCATTCAAGAGCCCTGTCATATAATCCATCTAAATCATACAGTATTGCGAGCATTAACAAAGTATCTATTACTTTATTCTTTATATTAAATCTCAAAAATATTTTGTAAGCTTTCTGCGCATACAAACGACTAATGCTTTTATCTTTATACAGCGCTTTATTTACAAGACACAGATTATAATATACACTGGCGTGTTGAGTAGTTTCTTCTAGATCAAGTAAACTCTCTATCTTCACGTAGATTTCATGTGCAGCCATATAATCTTGTTTATTATAAAAATAATAACCTCGAGCCATTAAATAATATATATAATCTTCAGTATACTGGAGGTCTATTTGATTTGGAATAACTTGCACAGCCTGATTTACAATTGCTTCTACATATACTAAGTTATTATTTCGGGAATGATAGTATATTAAAACACCATAAGCCTTTAATAATAAAAGAATAGAGTCTATATCACGAACATACAGTTCTAAAGAAGATAAATCTTTTTCACTTATAATTTTATCATTTTTATACTTATTACATATTCCAAGGAGCATAGGTTCTATATCCCCATAATCTGCATCTACAAGAAAATTTTAATCAACTTCCATCTTTTTAGCGACCTTTTCTAAAAAAGAAACAGAAGGTTTAATTTGTCCATTTTCAATTCTGCTTAAATACGTTATAGAGCATATTTCTGATACTAATTCCCCTTGCGTAAATTCTTTATGTATACGGATTTGTCGAATACGTTCACCAATATTCATATTTCCACTCCTTTCTTCGAATAACCTGGTTTGATTATTTTAGGGCAATATAA
This sequence comes from Bacillus sp. S4, assembly GCF_040838205.1. Classification (NCBI taxonomy): domain Bacteria; kingdom Bacillati; phylum Bacillota; class Bacilli; order Caryophanales; family Bacillaceae; genus Bacillus; species Bacillus sp. S4. The sequence goes on along the minus strand of NZ_JBFPJI010000097.1, from coordinate 10,169 downwards.
TAAGAATAACGCCTATATTATCTATCATAGTATGTGTATAGTTTTATGTTCAGAGAGGGAAATGTTATTAATACGTATTTGGATGCATATGAAATTTGTATGCCCGATTTACTAATATCAGATTTCCCATCTTCTACTTATATTACTATATTATACCAATTTACTCATACTTACGCCTAACAAAATTTATCTTTTATACCTTCAGAACTTTAAGATAAAAGTCCTCTGTCTAAAAACGATAAAAAAATTAAAGAACCTTATATGTTGCAGAAATTATCTCAAATCACGAAACATGTAAAACAATACATAAAAAACCATGAAAAATTCACAATTTTTTTAATTAAATTTTACTAATTGTTATTAACGGGGTACAGTCCCATCGCTATCAACCTAATAAAACAAAATACCCCCTAAAATTAAAAAATGAGCTGACTTCTCAAAATAAATAACTATAGAGAAAGAAAATTTTCATTTAGGGGGTACTTCAAAACCTTAGCTTGATGGGCATGGGGTACCGCCAGCATTTCGGAAAAAAACCACGCTAAGAGCATGCAAGATTTTATACAAAAAATCGGAAGACATAGGGAACCATGGGGAAGCCAAAAGGCGCGCCAGAATAGAAATGTATAAAAAGATGTATAGCGTCATATAAAAAGAAAAAGGCGGACTCCTTGTAAGAGTAGGAATCCGCCTTTTTCTTGCTACCGATAATAGGTCATTATGTTAACTATACGTGTATGATATATACAATCAAACAAAGTTATTTTCCATTTTCATTCTTATTTTGAAATAGATGCACAATCAAAAGTCCACCAACAAATAAGATTGGAAATCCTACGACTATATATAATCCGTTTTTTGGTATTCCTAATATAATTGCAAGATAACTAAAAGAAAAAGCCCATAATGCTAAAATTATGATTTCTAACATCTTCTTTTTCATTAAAAGTTAAGCACCCCAAATCCCCTTAAAAAAGTTGCATTTGGAATATTGTAACAAAATCAAAAAAAAGACCCTACAAGAGGGTCTTTCATCAGCTAATATTAAGCTTTTTGAACATTAGTAGCTTGTAGGCCACGTTGTCCTTTTTCTACTTCAAACGTTACACTTTGTCCTTCGTCTAAAGATTTGAAACCGTCGATTTGGATAGCTGAGAAATGTACGAATACGTCTTCTCCATCTTCACGCTCGATGAATCCAAAACCTTTGTCTGCATTAAACCATTTTACTTTACCTTGTTCCATAATTGTTGCCTCCTAGTATGGATACCCACACATATGTTACTACCCTTGCTCAAATACCTTAGACGAAAAACAAAATTTATTCTTAATCTCAAACCGAACAAAAATAGGTCTTTCTTAAATTAACATACTTTCTAAAAAATAGCAAATTTCAAAAATAAGTCCTTATGGTAATTAGCCACTAATAGTGCTTGCTGGAGAAAAAGTCACTATGATAGTCATCACAGCAAGAAGTTACCAAAAGATCTCAACAATATCATTGGTTTGATTTTTTTCAGACATTCAACAACTGATAAAATTAGATATTTTCGAGTTAAATTTTACTTCTGATAACGATAATTATGTAAATGAGCTGTCCATATGGGCGGCTTATTGTATTTTTTGCTTAGCGCGTTTTTTTCCGAAATGCTGGCGATACCCTTACTTGTTCAACAATCGGGGCGATTGTTGAACATGAAGTAAAAGTGCGATACATATTGGTCATGTCTAATATGTATCGCACTTTATTTTTTATGACTTTTTACAATTTAGGTCTTGATAAACCCTCACAGGTTCTTTTCGTTATTTATTATGAACGGGAAAAATGATGAAATGATTAGCATGTTTACTATATAAGAGGAAGCATCCATATTTTCCATATGATACTTACGATTACTATAAAGATAAAATCAAAAAATCTAATCTCGGATCCTTTTTCATAGTCATATCTAACCACATATGAACCAATTTCAATCTTTTGTATTTATGAATATTTTTCTTTGCAAATCGGTAAGTGAGCACTTGCATGATGTAAATTCCATTTAGGCAAATAAACAATAATATGAGAAATCAAATCACGAAATTCCTCCCTATTTTTGAAGCGTTCTTTCTACTATATGGTTCTTCAAGACCCATTCCTCAAACTGAGCACTTCCAAATTCCCAGCTCAAATCACGAGCATGTACAGAAAAAACGTAATAACCGGCATATTCGTCCATAAACATTCCTGCCCCTACATCATCTTTTTGAATACCGTATACTCCGAAATTAAAATACACATCCCACACGTCTTCATGCTTCCTCTTATAGGCAATCGATTCCATATCACATTCAGTTCCGAAATAATCAAGATGTAAATGTACGCTATCATCGTATTCGTAATCCATTTTATCACCCCTTATATTTGTACTTCTTTACTACCCAAAAAATTCCTGCTATATATCCTCACATATGGGCACTTACCTACATATTATGCTTGTAGATTGACTTCTAGGAGGTGTCATATAGTGAAAAAATTAATAACCGTTTTTTGCATCATGTTACTAGCTGTTTTCACATTCGCTGCTTGTAGTAGTACAAAGGAAAGTACGAAAGAACAAGCGCAAAAAATTCGCGTTGGCGAAGTTACCCACTCTCTTTTCTACGCACCATTATATGTTGGAATTGAAAAAGGATTTTTTAAAGATGAAGGTTTAAATATTGACTTACAAACAACAGCTGGCGGAGATAAAACGATGACCGCCCTTTTATCTGGCGGAATTGATATTGCGCTCGTTGGTTCAGAAACGTCGATTTATGTTCATCAACAAGGAGCAAAAGATCCTGTCATTAATTTTGCGCAGCTTACACAAACAGATGGCACATTTTTAGTTTCACGTAAAAAAGTAAATTCTTTTAATTGGAACGACGTAAAAGGCGTTACATTTTTAGGACAGCGTAAAGGCGGCATGCCGCAAATGGTTGGAGAATACGTTTTAAAGAAAAATGGCATTGACCCTCACAAAGATACGAACTTAATTCAAAATATCGAGTTTGCTAATATTGCAAATGCCTTTGCATCTGGTACAGGAGAATTTGTACAGCTCTTTGAACCGACTGCAAGTATACTTGAAAAAGAAGGAAAAGGTTATATCGTCGCGTCTTTCGGAGCTGAATCTGGTACTGTTCCTTATACAACGTTTATGGCAAAAGAAAGTTTCTTAAAGAAAGATAAAGCTGCTGCAGAAAAATTCACGCGTGCACTATATAAAGCGCAGCAATGGGTTGATACACATAGTCCAGAAGAGATTGCCGATGCCGTTTCACCACTATTTAAAGACACTTCAAAAGACATTTCAGTAAAAGTAATTGAGCGCTACAAAAAACAACATTCATATGCAACAAATCCATTATTAGATGATGCAGAATGGAAACAGCTCCAAACGATTATGAAAGAAGCTGGTGAATTACAAAAAGAAGTTCCACATGAAGCGCTCGTCAATACAAAAATTGCCGAAAGCGTTATTAAGAAATAGAGGCGAAGTGTATGAGCTTTTTACAAATACGTAACGTTTCTCACTGCTTTTTTGCAAAAGAAAATGCCAAACTTATTCTTGAAGATATAAGTTTGCACGTAGAAGAAGGGGAATTCATTTCAATCCTTGGTCCGAGTGGTTGCGGAAAAACAACGCTCCTCTCCATCATCGCGGGGCTACTTGATCCAATTGAAGGTATCGTATTTTTAGATGGTGAACCGATTACAACTAAGACTCCATCTATGGGCTATATGCTCCAGCAAGATTACTTGTTTCCGTGGAAAACAATTGAAGAAAATATTATGCTCGGACTTCATATTCGAAAAATTTATGATAAAAATACGAAAGAACATACATTAAAGCTTTTAAAACAAGTCGGCCTATATGATATAGAACAGCAATACCCTCGTGAACTATCCGGCGGTATGCGCCAACGTGCTGCACTCGTTCGAACATTAGCGACCGATCCAAAAATTTTATTGCTAGATGAACCATTTTCCGCTCTTGATTATCAAACAAAATTAAAACTAGAAGATCTCGTCTTTACATTACTACGTAACTATAAGAAAACATCCCTACTTGTGACACATGATATTGAAGAAGCAATTGCGATGAGTGATCGTATTTATTTGCTGCAGGCGAACCCTGGAAAAATTGCAAAAACGTTCATCGTCCCAGAAAGTATCCGTTCCTTATCGCCATTAGAAGCACGCCACCACCATGACTTCCCATCCCTCTTCCAAGAAATATGGAAGGAGTTGGAACGACTTGGATAATATAAAACAACTACATGAGCAGTTTCGAAAAAAAGAAAGACAACATGCATGGTTAGCTCGCTCTTTACAACTTGTTCTTCTTGTTCTTTTCTTTGCACTATGGGAAATAGCTAGTAAAAAGGAATGGATTGATCCTTTACTCTTTAGCTCTCCTTCAAGTATTTGGGATCTCTTTTTAACGAAATGGATTGACGGTTCAATTTGGATTCACATATGGACGACATTACTTGAAACAGGAGTAGGCTTCATTCTAGGAACTGTACTCGGAGCAATTATTGCTACTTTCCTTTGGTGGATGCCACTTTTGGCCCGCGTACTTGATCCGTATCTCGTTGTCCTAAATGCAATGCCAAAAGTTGCACTCGGTCCAATCATCATTGTTATTTTCGGTCCAAATATTTCATCCTCTATCGCAATGGGCGTAATCATCTCCATCATCATTACTATTCTCGTTATTTACAGCGCATTTCAAGAAGTCGATTCCAATTATATTAAGGTCATGGACACATTTGGCGCAAATAAATGGCAATGCTATAAGCACGTTATTCTCCCTTCATCTTTCCCTGCAATTATTTCAACGTTAAAAGTGAATGTTGGCTTATCATGGGTCGGTGTTATTTTCGGGGAACTCCTCGTTTCTAAACAAGGACTTGGCTATTTAATTAGCTACGGATTCCAAGTCTTTAACTTCACACTCGTCTTACTCAGTGTATTGCTCACTTGCGTCCTCGCAACTCTTATGTATGTATTTGTCGAGGCATTTGAAAAACTCCTTATTGGAAAACGAAAAAAAAGCTGACTTAGAGCGATACGCTAGAGTCAGCTTCTTTCTTTTACCTTTTATCACACATTTTCGAATCATCTGTAACATTCCCATTAGCAACCGTAACTGTATGGAAACAATCTTTCACACGCACCGTAACGACATTATCTTTTCGATCAATAATATGATAATCATTAAACTCTTTATTTAATGCACTACGAATTTGCTCCCCTTCAAAAATCGGAAAACCGTGAGACATTACCCAAATGAGACCAGCAACAGCAAGAATCGTTTTCATACGTTTCATTACCTCCTCGAGAGTAAACTTATAGCCCCTATACTATGCGCATTATAATTGTGTCTAATTTGTGACGTTTTTATACTAATTCTCTTTTAATGATTCAGTTCCTTCTTCTTTTTTGAAAAAAGACAGAATTTTCAATTTTATCAACATGAAGAAACGCAAAGAACAGAACGTCCTCGCGTTTTCATTTGATCGACCAAAAATATATCGAACATAAATCCAATTTTATTGACTTACCAACAAATAATTACCACTAAACTATGACTGCTCTATATCCCTTGAAATATCATATAATCCAGCTAACACTTCCGCTCTCATTTTTACAAGCTCGGGGAATTGATAGAAGAAGGCAATTTTTTTATATTTTAATTCTGTTCCTTCTTTCACCTTTTTTGAATCTTGTAATATAAACGCTGTAAATGTATCTGCGATATCTTCCGCTACATTTGTCGTTCCATACAGTGAAACAAACTCACCATGCTTTTCCTTAAAAAATTCAATTTGAGCTTCTTCGCTTTCTTCCACTTTCTTTTCTGTCCACTCCTGGTCAATTGGTTTCCAGAACAAATTATAAAATTGATTTATATAAGAGCTCTCCTTCGCACATCCTTCTTGTAAGAAAAGAGATTTACATTTATTTTGGTATGATGAAATATCTTTATCTTCTTCAAAAGCCTTTAAGTACTTTTCATTTACTGGTATTTGTTTATGTCCCAGCGTCAATACGTGAGCCGTCTCATGTATTAATGTTTTCATCACTTGATCGATATTTACTGCAGAATCAAGCGTATCTAAACTAATAGTCCACTCTTTCGGATACTCCATACCTGGCATAACATGAGCCACAATTCCATCGTATCCATCTGTTACCATATCAAACTCTTTTATGTCAGTGCGATACTTAGCTGGAATAAGAGTGCTGTACATCTCCCATAACGATTCATGATAATCCCTATCTTGACGTTGCTTTAATATTTCTTCTTTCGCGTCCTTATCATCCGCAAAAGCCTTATTCAATCGTTTGCGATCTAGTTTATCGAAATAAGAATCTACAATTTCATCACCATCAATATAATAAGAAGCTAAAAAGAAATAATTTTCATCATCCTCTTTTTTTATTTCCGCTTCTTTCATATCGTTATTTGAATGTCCTTCTAAATCATAATCCTCTAGTACTTCAAGTTCTGAAAGTCCATCTATCTTTTTATATACTTTTTGAAGCGTTTTATCACCTATTTGTGTGCATTCTTCTGTCGTTTCGCACACATCTTTTTTCTCTCTTTGCGAAGTTTTTTCCGCCATATCACATCCAGCTACTAAGCCAATTGAAAGTATAAAACAAACTAATTTCCCACCATACAGTTCTTTCATTTGAACCTCCGTCGTTACAGTCTACAAAAATATGATAATCATTTTTTCACAAATATGCGATAATTATTTATAAAAACTTTGAGGAGGTTACATATGATTCATGCGGTGTTATTTGATTTGGACGGGACACTATTAGATCGTCGTCAATCTTTAGTACGATTTATTCACGACCAATACAATCGCTTTTCTCTTCATTTTATAAACATAGAACAAGCCGAGTATTGCTCTCGTTTTCTTGAACTCGATAATAATGGATATACGTGGAAAGATAAAGTATACGATTCTCTTCTTTCTGAATACGGCATTACCACTTTAACATCAGAACAACTGCTGCATGACTACATTACAAACTTTCAACATCACTGCATTCCCTTCCCAAGCATGCATGAACTACTTCAGCAACTAACGCAGCAAAACATTAAAATCGGTATTATTACAAACGGCTTTACTGATTTTCAAATGAACAACCTTCGCGCCTTAAACATACATACGTATACAAATACAGTTCTCGTTTCAGAAGCAGAAGGAATTAAAAAACCACACCCCGAGATTTTCAAACGAGCCTTGCATAAACTAAATGTTAAAGCAGAAGAATGTCTTTACGTTGGAGATCATCCAGAAAACGATGTGCTTGGTTCTGAACAAGTAGGGATTCTTGGCGTTTGGAAGAGAGATTTATTTTGGGGTGACTTTGAACATTCACGTGTGGTGGATGATTTGTTGGAGGTTCTTTCGTTTTTAGAGCTGAAGGTAAAAACAATACAATAGTAAATAAATTATATCAGCGATTTTTCGAATATATCGACCGCAACTCAAAATATATCAGCGATTTTTGAAATATATCGACCGCAACTCAAAATATATCGGCGATTTTTGAAATATATCGATTTACCGACAAAAAGTGACAATAGTAAGTGGATACTTTCATTCCCAAATGCCTCCCTAAAAGTAAAGATATATTCACACCTTTTTTGGGTATTTAATCAAAAAAAGAAACCGGCCATTTTACTTCGTAAAACAGCCGATTTCTTCTATATGTTTCATCGTACGCGCTAATACATCATCGCGCATAATAAAGCTAAATTTTCTATCAGTTTTAATATTATCAGGAATGTCTTTTAATAAAACAGACCCTTTCGTTTCTTCGTAATGCGTATGCTGCTCTACCGCACTAATTGTTGCAAAATAAATGTTTTTAATGATTATTTTGTCTTTTCCGGATACTTTGTATTGCCCTAAGTAAGTTAAATCAGAAACTATGCCGCCGGTTTCCTCATGAACTTCTCGAACTGCCGCTTCTTCCGGTGTTTCCCCGAGTTCTACTTTACCACCTGGAAATTCAAGACCACGGCGTAAATGATGCGTTAATAACCATTGATCCCCGTACCGGCATACAACCCAAACATGCTTTGGCTCAGGAGAAAATGGGTAACGTTCAAACGATAATTGTACAGTGTTGTGGTAATAATCTTTAAATTTGTACATGCCATTACTCCCCTATTGATGATTACAAGTTTTTCCTACCACAAATTGTAGCATATTCTCGCTTTTCTGCATAATATTATCCAATTACAATCCATTGATTATTCCCATTTGCGCGACTAATTCTTTCGTTTCATGATTCCCTAGATCATAAATCATTTTATATGCTTTTTGTAGTTGTTCATCATATCGATCATTATTCGAATCGTGATGATACTCAACGAATGGCACGTGGGAGCGTACATACGAACCTAAGTCCTCTTCATACGCTTGATCAAAATACTCTCTTAACTCCGTAATCTCTTCGTCATTTGCGTAAATTTCAAAATTATACGTATCCGCCGTCTTCACTTGTGAAATTTGACCATTTCCAACTGATATATAATATGTTTTTTTATGCTCCATGTAACACCCTTCTTTCATCCTTTTAATTTCTATTGTTTTCATCAATTACAAAATTATGTAAAATAAAGAAAAGGAGGGATTTCATGCTCAAAATATTAATTATTGGCATTATAATCGTACTGATCGTATTAGTACTCTCCGTTATGACGATCAATAAAGGTTACGCATATAAACATTCCGTTGATAAACCAGAAGATAATCCTTACTCGAAAGATAATAAGGAGAACTCATAGTATACTTCGTATCGTAATCGCACTCACGGTGATAATTATGTCGGCAATTGGGCTCTATACAGCTCAAAATAACTTTCTACCACTTTCACAATTTCTATTAGGGGTTTTAATGTTTCTCATCGCAATTGAGCAAATAAAAAAGAAGGAGGATCCTTTATGTTAAAAGGATTTCGAATTACTTTTTCACTTATCGCTTTATCTATAGCAATCTATAGTTTTATCAGCGGCAACAGAGACATTATACCTTACATGTTTATTCCCTTAGGATTGATGGCTTTCACTATAGGTCTAGAAGAAATAAAAAAGCATAGAACAATCTAGTGGCACACTTGCTTTCATAGCTGGCGCTGCTGCTTTATTACTTGGCTTCTCAGAAATATTCCGGTAAATAGTCTATTTAAAGGAGGTATACAATGTTAACTGGATTACGGATTTTCCTCATGTTTTTCACGCTTATCATACTCTCTCTTTGCACTTATTCTCTTATTACCGATAATTTCACCCTTCTCCCGTACATACAATTTACTCTCATTTGTTCCTTTATTCTTCTAGGAATTAATGAACTGAAATCCGGACGAAAATCAATGAGTATTCCGTATTTTTTCGTTTCTATTCTTATGTTCTTCGTTTTAATATCGATCTACTTTCTCTACATGTAAAATGTACTTTTAATCACCTACTGACTATTACCTTTCACCAATTTGGCTTTGTCGAACAGGTAATAAATTTGAGGATAATCTAAACAAAAAAGGTGGAGAATATTATGCTAAAAGTATTTCGTATTATATCCGCACTCATCGTCATCGCTCTCGCTCTATATGGAATGTTTAGAAACCCACTTGTTACGATGCCCTATATGCTTATTGCCTTATCTATTATGACTTTCATCATAAGTGCAGAGGAGAAACAGAAACAGAATAAAGTAAATAGTACACTCTCTTTCTTTTCTGGCGTCTTTACTTTAATTATTGTCATTCTTATTCTTGTCTCTCGATAATAATACTTCTACTAAGGAGGATTTCATGTTAAAAAACTTTCGAATTATAATAGCTACTATCGCTCTTATTCTCGCTCTACTTAACCTCTTTGCAAACTTCTCTATGCTTTTACCATTCGTATTTATCCTTTTAAGTATTATGTTTATCCTTTTTGGAATTGATGAAATAAAAGAGCGGCAAAAAACAAAAGCATTTGTTTATTTTCTCGGTTCTGCCTTTATTTTATATGTTGGGGTGTCTAGTATACTTTCATAAAAAAAGAAGAGCATTCTGAAGTGACCCCTAAAAGTTAGACACGGTTATTTCATTAGGCTACTTGATC
>NZ_JBFPJI010000096.1:0-11623 GCF_040838205.1 Bacillus sp. S4 | reverse complement strand
AAAATGAACACTTGAATACCTTCCCTTAAACATTCAAGTGTTATCAATATGGGTCAATATACTTCTGTATAACCCCTGTTTAAAAGGAGATGGGTGAATGAGGTTGAATCATTTGAATCTATGTGTTGATGATTTATCAGAAGCTAGACATTTCTTTGAAACATTTTTTGATTTTCAATTTTTGGAGCAAAAGGGAAAGGCGCTTGTAGTGATGAGTGATGAGAATGGATTTATACTGGTGTTAAGTGATCCAAAAGCGTTCAAGGGGAAAAAGGATGTTACATATCCTGAAGCTTTTCATATTGGTTTTTTGGTGGAAACTTCAAGTGAAGTTGATCGAGCATATAATCGTTTAGTAGCTGGGGGCATTGAAATAGACAAGGAACCTTACACAATGAGAGGTAGTAGTTATGGTTTTTATTTTACAATATTTAATGGATTATTAATTGAAGTTTCTTGCCTTGATTATAGAGATGGTAAGAAAGTTTCAAAACTAAATAGCATTCATCAAGAGTAATTGTTTGAAGGTGTATATATAGCCCCTTATCGAGTTTTGGAAGGGGCTTGATCATTTTATTTGTATGATAAGTGAAAAACAAACTGTTAATAAACTAGAGGGTATTCATCTTAAAGCAAATATTGTATGTTTAAAATAAAGTTGTATAAAAAGGTCTATTTTTTAGGGGAAGTGCTTATGCATAAAAGAACTCTAATTTCTTGTGTGCTGTTGCTAGAAAATTTAGAGAATCAACAGTGTTTCTGATGTGATGAGGTGCGAAACTATTATGAGTAGCACAGTGATATAAATAGGAGGTTCTCACTATGACAACTTCATATAAAGCTATGGCATTCCAGCTGAAAACGGAACGACTCGACCTGAATATGTGGGAGGAATCCGATGCAGTATGGCTGAGAAAATTAATTGGCGAACGTGGTGTGGACATGCCAACCATTGACTCTGTTCGTAGCTATCTTATTGAGATGCGCAAGAAAGCAGCTGAAAATGGTATTTCTCTTCTCACTATTCGTAGGCGAGACGAAGGCGATTTCATCGGATACTGTGGCTTAATTATCGGTCGTTCCACGCTTGAAGAGCCGGAGATTGCATACGAGTTGTTCCGCAGTGCTCATCGCAAGGGTTATGCGACAGAGGCAGCAACAGCTGTGCTAGAGGCTGCGATTGCTACGGGGCGCCAAAGACTTTGGTCGACTGTAGGCGCTTGGAATGTTGCGTCCTTCCGGGTATTAGAAAAGATAGGATTTAAGCGGCATCACAGTACGTGGGGTGAACGCGGTGAGATTGTTTGGAACGTACGTGATCTGTAGAGGCTTGACTAAATTCGGAACAATGAAAAATGTAAAAGAAAGCCCATATGTTAGGTTACTTAGTAATCTAACATATGGGCTTTTCCTTATAGTAAATATTGATTTTGTATATATTTAAGTGTAAAAGTCTATTGTTTATTTTAATTTTTTACATCTTCATATAATTGGAGCGCTTCTTTCACATTCAATCTATTCTTCACAATACCATGTATCGCTTGAATCATCGCAGCTGGATGTTCGGACTGCCATATGTTTCGGCCCATATCTACTCCGATTGCGCCTTCTTGCAGCGCATTGTACGTAATGTTTAATGCGTCTTCGATTGAATCTAGTTTCGGTCCGCCCGCGATTACGACTGGAGCAGGGCATGTGCTTGTGATTTTTTCGAATCCTTCACAATAGTACGTTTTAATAATGTCAGCTCCCATTTCAACACATACGCGGGAAGCGAGTGCTAGGAAGCGAGCTTCACGTTTTTGTAATTCTTTCGCAACGGCGGTAATACCGAGTACTGGCAGGCCGTAATCGTGAGCTTCAGATACTACATTTGCGAGATTTGAAACAGTTTGTGTTTCATAGTCTGATCCGACAAAGACAGAAACGCCGACGCCAATTGCGTTTTGTTTTACTGCTTCTTTCACAGGTGTAACAATTGTTTCATTCGCTAAATCTTTGCCGACTACAGTTGCCCCGCCTGATACACGCATAACCATCGGTGTGCTGCAGTTTTCAGGTATACAGGAGCTGAGTACACCTCGTGTTAAAAAGAGGGAGTCTGTATATGGAAGCAAGTTTTTAACTGTTTCTAACGGTTGTTCAAGTCCGTGAATCGGTCCTAAAAAGTAGCCGTGATCTATCGCTAACATAACTGCTCTGCCGTCAGGTAAAATTGTATTTAATCGATTTTTAAATCCCCAAGTCATTAGGAATCACTCCTTCGTTAATGTTGGATTTTCAGTTTGTACAGTATCTTTATTTGGTAAATGTGGTGACTTTATAAAAACAGCTTTAAAAGGCTTATCGGAATGGTTAATAAGATAATGAGATTCATGAGGTCGAACTTGCAAGACATCACCTTGTTTGATCGGAACTCTCTCGTTATTCACATAGAAATCTATTTCGCCTTCTAACGCATAGAAGACTTCTTCGCACGTTGTATGATAGTGATTTTGAAACTCTTGCCCAGGCTGAATAACGACTAGGCCAAGATCGATATTTGGACCTTGTATTAAATATTTAGGCCCGTTATCACCGAAGCGATAGGTGAAATCATCCTCATTCACTTTAAGCATAGAAATCACTCCTTTATGTAATGTGTTACAGCGCACCTGGGGCAATCCACATATGTGATGTGAGGCCTTTATCAGCTAAAGAAAGTTGGCTAGCATACACTGTTTTCCATGTTTCATAGAATCCTTTATAAAGCTCATGATTTTCAGCGTTTGGCTTAAATGTGTTTTCCCACTGTACAAATTGTTCGGCAGTTTCTTCCATCGATTCAAAAATGCCTACGCCAACTCCAGCGGCAATTGCCGTACCTAAAGCAGCGGCTTCTTTTACAACGGGTACTTTAACAGGGATTCCGAGGACATCTGCTAGTATTTGTGGCCAAAGTTTACCTTTAGCAGCGCCGCCAGCAAAGGTTACTTCAGAAGGGAAATTACCTGTGAGAGCTTCTATTAATTTCAAGTTGCCGAGTGTAACGAAGGCGGCATTCTCTTCAATTGCGCGGAACATTTCTTTCTTACCGCATTTTTCAGCATCTAAACTTAAATTTAAAAAGGATGGTGCAGCATGTCGCCAAGAAATATAATTCATTACATTTGAAAAAGTGGGGATTATGCCATGTGAGCCTACAGGAACTTCTTTCGCTTGTTCTTCTAGTAATTCATAAGCATCTACACCGAGTTTTTCAGCGAGCCGTTTTTCTTCATGGCAAAAGGCATCTCGAAACCACCTCATAACAAGGCCAGGGAAGAAAGCAATTGTTTCGTATTGCCATAGGTTAGGAATGACGTGGCAATTAACACGAATCGCCGCATTTGGATCAGTTTCTGGTTTTGTAATATTTACTTCTTGTTGCCAAAAACTGCCCCCGCATATAAATGTTTGTTCAGGCTTTACAACTCCAGTTCCGAGCGATGCCATTTGTGCATCTCCGCCGCCAGCAACGACCGGTGTTCCTTCATGTAATCCTGTTAATTCAGCACTTCGTTTTGTGATATTCCCGATAACTGTACCAGCTTCATTTACTTTTGGAGAAAAGGCTAGAGTAAGACCGCATTGCTCAGCAACCCAGTTATCCCAAGCTCTATTTTGTAAATCGAATATACCGGACGTACATCCATTTGAAGAATCAATTTGCAGCGTGCCACACAACTTATATAAAATCCAATCGTTTAACATCGTAAAGGAATGAATGTTTTTGTACACGTCTGGTTCATGTTTTTTAATCCAAAGTAAGCGAGGTAAAGCACCTAACGAAAAAGTTTGACCGGATTTTTTATATAAATCTTCTTCAATTTCGGAACGAATTTGTTTTAGCTCACTAACTTCCGCTGATGCGCGGCCATCAACATTTGCACAAGCCCATATTTCTTGCCCGTTTTTATCGTATAAAACAAAGCCTTCACGCATACTCGTTGCACTAATACCTTTAATAGAAGAGGGGGACGTATTACTTTTTTGAAGAACATCCTTCGTGCATTCTTGAACGAGCTGCCAGTTTTCTGTTACATCAAAATTCATAGAACCAGGGTAGCGACTATCTGATTTATGAACCCACTCTTTTTGACTAACAGCAAGTTGATTACCGTTTAAATCAAAAAGAACTGCTCGAATGCTCCCTGTACCAGCGTCGTAAGCTAATAGAGTAGACATTAAGAGTCACCTTCCTTTCTTAATAAGGAGAGGGCAGTTTCTTCATCCGTAATTAATGTATGAATGAACTTTCCTTTTAAGGCGCCGTAAATTGCATCTATCTTTTCCGTACCGCCAGCTACACCAACGACATGTTTCATATTTTGAAGAACAGAGAGTGGTGTGCCGATAAGACGATTATGATGAGGAAGTTCTAATTGTTTTCCGTCAGTATTATAAAATTGCCCTAAAATATCTCCTGCCCCGTTTTGACTACGTATATAAGTCATTTCACGTAGTGTTAATTTTTCTTCTTTCACAATTGTGGCGTCTTGAGATAAGCTTCCAATGCCAACTACTGCTGTATGAGCGAGTGAAGCGACGTGAAGCATATCTTTCACGCTTGGTTCGGATAGAATAATTTGCGTCATTTCGTTTGTAGATGTAAGAAAAGGGGTAGGAATAATATGGAGGTCACCTTGCATGTAGTTTAAATAGCTTTGATTTCTTGGAATATAGTGATTTACGCCTCCTGTAAGAGTAACGATTGAAAGATTCATAGAGCTATCAAAATGAATGTTTTCTAGCATTTTACTTATCGTCTCTCCCCAGCCAATCCCAAGTAAATCTCCTTGTTGCAATTGAGTTTCTAAATATTGTGCGGCAGCTTTTCCGAGTGAAAATGCATAATCCTCAGTTGGCGTTGGAATAACGAAAGCATCTTTTAGATGGAATTTTTTCATAAGGTCACGTTCAATGCTTAAACAGTGCAATCCAGTACCTTTTACGTGAAATGTGACGACACCTTCCGTCCGTGCTTTATCTAACAACCGAACGACTTTATTTCTTGAAATGTGAAGAAGTGAAGCAATTTCTTGCTGGGTTAATTGATCTTTATAATAGTACCAAGCTACTTTTGTTAACAAATTGTCTTCAAAGTTGAGCTGTGACATACTCTTCATCCCTTTCAACAATTGACCACTGCTTAAACATATGTGTTCTTTATTTTGTTTATTCCAGTTGAAGCGATAAAATAGTCCAGTGAAAAAAGTGTTCTAGATATGAAAAAATAAATATACAATGCTACAAAACAAGTAGAACAAAAAATCATTTTCTCAAAAAATGTTCTGCATAAAGGCAGGTGACAACATGTGGAGAACGTGCCCTTATTACAAGTTACAAAGGTGAGTAAATCATTTGCAGGTCAACTCGTATTAAAAGAAGTCAATTTACAATTAGAGCGTGGAGATGTATACGCTTTAGTCGGAGGAAATGGTGCCGGGAAATCAACATTAATGAAAATATTAACGGGTTTGTATTCATACGATGCTGGCAAGATGTATGTGAAAGGGGAAATACAACAGTTTTCAAACACAGCAGAAGCACATCAACATGGCATATATTTAATACCACAAGAGCCACTCATCTTTCCGCATATGACAATTGAAGAGAATATTTGTATCGGAATGAAAGCGAAAAAGAAAGAACTTCGAAATAAAATTAATAAGTTGCTAGAAGACTTAGGCTGGAACATTCAACTTCAGGATTTAGGATTATCGTTATCCATTGCCCAGCAACAATTAGTAGAAATATTGAGGGGATTAATAAGGGAAGCTGAGATTCTTATTTTAGATGAGCCAACATCGACATTAACAACTCACGAAATTAAGAGTCTTTTTGTGTTGATGAAAAGTTTAAAAGAAAAAGGAATTGGCATGATTTACATTACGCATCGTTTTCCAGAAATCTTTGAAATTGCGAATAAAGTAGCAATTTTGCGTGACGGAATGATTGTAAGTCAAGGGGATGTATCAAGCTATACATATGACATGCTAATGGAGGGGTTATTACCGAAAGGTTATAAACTTGAGGAGAAGAAAGAAATCACGCAAGAAGAAATAGAGCATTCGGAAAAAGTATTAGATGTCACGAATGCGTCTAGTTATGCGTTTCAAAATGTATCATTAACTGTACACGCTGGAGAAGTTGTCGGGATTGCAGGTATCGTCGGATCAGGTAGGACTGAATTAGCTGAATCAATATTTGGATTAATGCCTTTGAAATCAGGTTCTGTTTTATTAGAGGGAAAATCCATTACGAAGTATTCGGTACATAAGAGAATAAAGGAAGGTATGGTGTATGTACCGGAGGACCGGGCAGGGAATGGCATTTTTTCAATTGCGTCTGTGAAAGAAAATATAACATCTGCATCTTTAAACAGTATGAGTAGCTTCTTTTTAAATGACAAAAAAGAAAGCGCTTTATCAGAGTTGTATATAAAACAGTTTAGAATTGTTGTCCCTCATATGAATGAGAAAATGACGTCTTTATCAGGTGGGAACCAACAGAAGGTCGTGTTAGCGAAATATCTTGCATGTAATCCGAAATTGATTATTCTTGATGAACCGACCCGTGGTATTGATGCGAAAGCAAGATTAGAAGTATACGAAACGATACAAAGTTTGAAGAGAAAGGGACTTGCGATCATATTAATTTCTTCAGATATGGAAGAAATCGTTCAATTAGCGAATCGTGTTTATGTGATGAGAAACGGAGAATTCGTCTCTCATTTGGAGAAGAAGGAAATTTGTATTGATGAAGTTACACGTCTTGCGTACGGAGGAAAGGGAGGTGTAACGGAGTGAACCGTTTATTTAAAATGCATGAGACGTCTATTATTATTTTATTACTTCTTTACATAGCCTTCGTTGGAGTAATGAACCCTAGTTTTGTTCAATTTAGCTCTTTAGCTTTAATTATGAAATCAAGCGTTATTTTAGTTGTTTTGGCAATTGGTCAATCTTTCGTATTGTTTACGAAAAATATAGATGTATCAGTAGGATCTATTATGGGATTAAGCGCTGCGGTTTGCGGGATGTTGTTAACAGATGGATACAGTGCCTTTATTTCAATATTTGCGGCAATTATACTTAGCGCCCTTATTGGTATGGTAAACGGAATTGGCGTTACGAAATTTAGGGTGCCAGCTATCATTATGACATTAGGAATGCTCGGGATTATTAGAGGCGTAATGTTAATATTTACGGGCGGAAAGTGGATTGAAGATATTCCGAATGAGTATAAACAAATTTCTTCTATTATGATGTTAGGGATTCCGATGACGGTATGGACCGTTCTTATCATATTACTGCTGCTATATTTCTTTTTAATGAAAGTTCAAATTGGAAGATATTTTTATGCGGTCGGTGATAATGAAGATGGTGCAAGGCTTATTGGAATACATGTAGATAAAGTGAAAATATACGCGTTTATCATATCAGGCATAAGCGCTGGGTTCGCTGGATGTATATTCGTAATGAATATTGGATTCGTTCCAAATCAAACAGGTACAGGGATAGAATTGCAAGTTATCGCTGCTGCTGTTTTAGGTGGTATTCATTTAAAAGGAGGAACAGGTTCTATATTTGGAGCGGCATTAGGTGCATTCTTCTTAGAAGTGATAAGCAGTTCACTCGTCTTTTTAAAAATACCTGCATTTTGGAATAGTGCTATTTCAGGATTTTTACTTTTACTCATCATCATATTAGATAGTGTCTTAAAAAAATGGAAGAAACTCCGGCAATTAGAAGAAAGGAGGGTGAATCTATGAGGGGAATACGTAGCTTGTATAGATGGGAAGGGGTTCTTCTCATATTGCTTCTCGTAGAATTCATTCTCTTTAGTTTCATAAATAGTGATTTCTTAAACATTAGTAACCTCCTTTTTAGTATGAACGATTTCCTCATTATTTCAATCGCGGCTATTCCGATGACATTTGTCATTGTAACTGGCGGAATTGATGTTTCAGTAGGATCTATTATGGGGCTTACTTCGATTCTTATCGGAGTACTTTGGATGAATGGCATGCCTATACTGTTAGCCGTTATCATTGCGCTCGTAATAAGTTGCATAGCGGGCGGATTAAATGGACTTATTATAAAAATGACAGATGTAGAACCTCTTGTCGTTACACTTGGAACGATGTTTTTATATGCAGGAATTGCCCTTGTTATTTCAGGTGGTTCGGGTGCAGCGGGCTATGAAGGAATAAGTGGTTTACCAGATTCGTATGTGCAACTGGCAAATGGTAGTTTTATCGGTATACCTAATTTATTATGGCTCCTTGTCATTTTAACGATAGTATTTACGATATTGTTTCACCGTACAACATACGGTCGCCACGCAAAATTAACTGGCGCAAATGAAAGTACGGCGAAATATTCCGGAATTCGAACGAAGAAAGTAGTGATTACTGCTTACGTACTTTCTGGGTTAGGAGGTGGATTAGGAGGAGCTTTCTTAACAGCGTATTTCGGTTCTGCTCGTGCTGATATTGGAAGTGAAACCATTTTGCCAGTTATTACGGCAGTTGTATTAGGCGGCACACTAATTACAGGCGGAAAAGGGAGTATTATTGGGACAGTACTAGCGAGTGTTTTTATAGGACTCATGCAGTACGGTTTGCAAATGACGGGCTTAACGAATGAACAATCTAATGTAGTAATAGGTATTATCCTTATTGTTTCTGTTATTATGAGACATTTCAAATTACAACGATTCACTACGGGGAAAAGAAGGAATTTGCATAAGGGGGAAATGTCATGAAGAGAAAACTGGGGATTGTTATTATTATGTGTATTTGTTTAATCGGTTTAATTGCTTGTTCTAGCCAAACTGCGGATAAGAAAAAAGCAGATGATGTAAAATTTGCGTTCATTCCGAAATTAACGGGAGTTGGCTTCTTCACATCAGGTGGTGAAGGTGCAAAAGAGATGGGAGATAAGTTAGGTGTACAAGTGAAGTACGATGGACCGTCTGAGGCAAGTGTATCAGGGCAAGTAAAATATATAAACAATTTTATTAACCAAAACTATGATGCAATTATGGTTTCATCTACGTCAGTTGATGGTCTCTCGCAATCATTACAACGTGCAAAGAAAAAAGGGATGACAGTATTAACGTGGGATTCTGATGTGAATCCGAAAGACCGTTCGTTTTATATTAGCCAAGGTACACCAGACCAACTTGCAAACTTATTAATTGAAATGACTTCTAAGCAAATTGGAGATAAAGGAAAAGTAGCATTCTTTTATTCAAGCCCGACTGTAACAGATCAAAATCAGTGGGTAACGAAGGCGAAAGAGATTATTAAAGAGAAATATCCGAATTGGGAAATTGTAACGACGCAATACGGTGAAAATAATGCGCAAAAATCTTTATCAGTTGGAGAGAGTATTTTAAAAACGTATCCAGATATTAACACAGTAATATGTCCAGATGCAACAGCACTACCAGCAATGGCACAAGCAGCTGAGAATTTGAAAATGGATAAGAAAGTAGTCGTAACGGGGTTTTCGACACCGAACGTTATGCGTGATTATGTGAAACGAGGAACAGTACAACAATTTGGATTATGGGATGTAAAACAACAAGGTGCACTAGCAACTTATGTTGTAAACGAAATTGTTGTAAAAGGGAAGAAGTTAAAAGTCGGGGATAGCTTTGAAGTAAAAGGAATCGGAAAAGTGAAAGTAGAGCCGAACTCTATTCAAGGGTATGACTATGAGGCAGAAGGAAATGGTATTATCGTATTACCTGAACGAGTTGTATTTACGAAAGATAATATCGATAAGTATAATTTCTAGTAGAAAATAAAAACGTCCGAATATATCGGACGTTTTTATTATGTCGTTTTTTTAATCTATTCATTAATTGTGAACAGCTTCTTTTTCATTTAACCCAAGTGTGCGTCCTGTTGAAGCGTGAAGTTCTTGGAACAGTCTTGGATTTTCCGTTAGTGATACGCCATAAGAAGGGATCATTTCTTTTATTTTTGGCTCCCATGCTAGTATACGTTCTGGGAAGCATTTTTCTAATACTTCAAGCATAACGTGAACCGCAGTAGAAGCACCTGGAGAAGCGCCAAGTAACGCAGCGATTGATCCGTCATTTGCACTAACAACTTCTGTACCAAATTGAAGTGTTCCTTTACCACCTGCATCAGTATCTTTAATTACTTGCACACGTTGTCCAGCAACGACAGTATCCCAATCTTCACTTTTAGCGTTCGGAATAAACTCACGTAATTCTTCCATACGCTTTTCGTGTGATAACATAACTTGTTGGATTAAGTATTTTGTTAATCCCATTTCTTTTACACCGGCTGCTAACATCGTTAAGACGTTATTCGGTTTTACAGATCCAATTAAATCAAGGTTTGAGCCAGTTTTTAAGAATTTAGGTGAGAAGCCTGCAAATGGTCCAAACAGTAAAGCTTTTTTGTTGTCTATATATCTTGTATCAAGGTGAGGTACAGACATTGGCGGAGCGCCAACTTTAGCTTTTCCGTATACTTTTGCATGATGCTGCTCTACAACTTTTTGGTTTTTACATACCATAAATAGTCCACTTACTGGGAATCCTCCAATATGTTTTGATTCAGGAATACCAGTCTTCTGAAGTAGAGGTAGACTACCACCACCGCCGCCGATAAAGACGAACTTTGCAGTATGGTGTTCGATTTTACCACTATTCATATCGTGTACTTTCACTTCCCACAAACCGTTCTTCGCACGTTTAATATTTTCAACACTGTGTTTGTAGTTTAGTTCGACATTTTTAGTTTTTAAGTAATCAAACAACATGCGTGTTAACGCACCAAAGTTAACATCTGTTCCAGAATCAATTTTCGTTGCAGCCATCGGTTCATTAGAGTTACGACCTTCCATAATGAGTGGAAGCCATTTTTTTAATGTATCAGGAGCATCAGAAAATTCCATTCCTTGGAATAGAGCGTTTTTTGAAAGCGCTTCAAAACGATTTTTTAGAAACTCCACATTTTTTTCTCCTTGCACCAAACTCATATGAGGTAGTGGCATAATAAAATCTTGTGGATTACGAATTAAGTTTCTCTTAACAAGATACGCCCAAAATTGTCTTGAAAGTTGAAATTGCTCATTTACTTTTACAGCTTTACCAATATCTATAGACCCGTCAGATTTTTCGGACGTATAGTTAAGCTCACATAGCGCAGAATGTCCTGTACCAGCATTATTCCATTCGTTAGAACTTTCTTCTCCGGCATTTGCGAGTTTTTCAAATACCTTAATTTCCCATTCAGGTGCCAATTCTTTAAGTAATGATCCTAACGTTGCGCTCATAATTCCAGCGCCAATTAAGATAACGTCTGTTTTTTGCTGCATGTTGCTCATGATAATCTCTCCATCCCCTATATTGGCAAAAAAGAGTAGGTGTTTTTATATCTAAGCCGTAAAAAGAAAACACCGCCTAGGCCCCACCTAGGTATTTACCTTTTTTGTCTCAATTATATAACCATCTCATAGTCTATTATAATAATTAATAGACTAAAATATCTAGTGTTATCTGATAATTTTAAACTATTTAACGTTTTATTTCATAGAATTCTTCTGTCATAAGG
>NZ_JBFPJI010000095.1:0-11667 GCF_040838205.1 Bacillus sp. S4 | reverse complement strand
GTATTAATATCATCTACATATTCTGTTTTCAAATATATTGCGATTTGAAAATTTTTAATTTAAATAAAGTTAAATTTTTTTACTTTATTTAATTATTAGCACCACTATACGACACATGCCGTTTCTCAATCCGTTCTTCAATTTCTTTCATATTTTCTTTATTACTTAATAGTGATTGTTTATTTTCTATTAATAATTGTTTAAAAGATTTTCTCACTTTTTTTCGCATTGTCAGTTTCCTCCTTAACGATTACAAATAACTTATCAAAGGATGGTTTATTTAAAAGATAAGTAATTATCTGTGTAGACTTATAATAATTGATTGTTGTGAAATCCATTTGAACTTCATATGAAAACTGAGTTTATATTCTGACAACTTTGTGAACAAAAAAAGAAAGATAGATCAAAATTATGTTTGATCTACCTTTCCATACCCTTTAAAGCATATTAATCAATATTTCAGGTCTTCCCCAATTCATTTCGCCGCAAACGAATCGTAGTTTTTCTTCGTTCATTGTGTGTAACCCTTCTTCTAACGAACATGAAATTGGAACTTCACAATGAATTTGCGCTAATTGTAAAGAGATATTTAAATTCTCTAAATCACTTTCAATTTTTGTGCGCTGCCCTTTCGTTAATGATGCTATATTTTCTAGTACTGCCGATACTGTGCCGTATTCTTGAATAAACTTATACGCTGTTTTTTCACCAATACCTTTTACACCTGGATAATTATCACTTGTATCTCCCATGAAAGCTTTCGCATGCACGATTTGCCAAGGTTCTACACCTTTCTCTTCCATGATTTTTTCCGGTGTGTAATACTCGTAATTTCCAATTCCTTTACGAAGAAGCATAACTGTAACATTCGTATCAACAAGTTGAAGTAAATCTGTATCACCTGTCAAAATATAAACTTCCGCTTCATTGCAATATTGTTTTGCAAGCGTACCGATGCAATCATCCGCTTCATAACCTTTCATACCGATTACAGGCATAGATAATTTCGCAGTCATTTCTTGCACTAAATCAAATTGCGGAATTAATTCTTCCGGCGGTGCTGCACGATTTGCTTTATAATTCGAGAAAGATTCCGTTCTAAATGTCGTACTTCCCATATCCCAGCACGTTACAATGTGCGTTGGTTCGATTGCTTGTGTTGCTGTTAATAAATGCTTCATATAACCATGAATCCCATTCGTCGGGGTACCATCTTGTCGTTTCATAAATTGTCCATATACACTTGTTGCGTAAAAAGCACGAAATAATAGTGCCATACCATCAACTAATAATACTTTTTTCATAATTCCTCTCCTACTAACAAAAAATAATAACCTCACGTTATCACGTAAGGTTATATATAGATTACCATTCTACGTTTTTGTTCAACTTTGTCTATTATACATTGTTTTTGTATATTTAGCATCATTAACACATTAAGACATTCTACCGCAACAAGTATGAAGTATTCCTGAATACGTATTTTTACCTGTCGAAACAACTACAGCCTTTGCATTTCCGTCAACAATATACGTACCTTTGAAACATACATTTTCAAGTTCAAGTGGATTATAGTCTTTCATCCGTTTTAATGGAATAAATCGTTTACGTTCAAGATGATAGCAACTTTCAAATTTCTCAATACTAGCATCGTTTCCTGTCAGCATAGATTCATTTACTAATAAATCATTTGCATAAATAATACGTACATCTGCTGGTACTGTATCGCCCTCTGCAAGAAAAATCATATCTCCAGGTACAAGCTCTTGTACTGGCAATTTCATCATTTTTAATTCATTGTTTAGCCCTGTTACGCTAGAGGCTTCTACTCTAGAAACAGTAACTGTTTCACATTTTAATTCATCATGCACATTTTGTTTTGAAAGACCTGGAATCATTCCACTTAGCTTCATCATTACTTCCGCAATACGCGCCCTTTTTGAAGTTAATTCATTTCGGCCGTATACTTGAATACGTTTTTGTGCCTCTTTCATAGATAGTCCGTCTCTTGTTGTTTTAAAATACGCAAATACAGATTTTACATCTCTTGTTGCGATTTCAATTAATAAATCTTTATTTTTTTGAAGCATTGTTTGTTCTTTCATTGCTTTTTTACTTAATTTATACGGAGTGTTACCCACACTTTTATTTACATATAACATATTATCGTCTCCTCCTTTACAACATAGGAAGAAACGCTTTGTTTCTCAATTTATCCACTTCACCGTGAAAGTGTCTAGCGCTTAAATACTCGAATAAACGCTACATTATGATAAATATAAAGGGAGGAACAAGTCGTTTCCTGCCTACATCATATATTTTTGATTTGAAGTATATGGGTAACGGAACCGAGTCAGAATTTGACATGCTCCTCACCTCCTCTTTAATTTTTTAGTTATAATCTATACTATGAAATTACTCATAGCTTGGTAACAAAAAAGACCCTTACTCATAAGAGAGCAAAGGTCATTGCATACACAAATAAGCGATTCCCAATATAATATAATTAGAAATCTACGGACCTCTCCCTCGCCGAGTTTTAGCACTGTATAGCATAGGTTCATTACCAGCTACGTTAAGAAAAACCTTAATTCGATCATTCCTGTTGACCCATTGGCGTCTCTCGACATTTTTGGGCAGTAGCATTTCTCTATACAGGAGCCTCACCTAACAGAGACTTATTTTAATTATATAGAAAATGTTACTCCTATTTAAAATAGATGTCAACACTTTGTATGGAAACTTTTCCTTATTACAACAACTACCTCGAGTTTAGTACACTAATACGCATCCTTCTCAGCGTTCGGCTACATAAAATAAAACCCTTACGTTAAAATGTAAGGGTTTTAATATGTTACACAACCAGCAATTACAATTCCGATGGAAAGTGATAAAAACATAAGGAAAAGACCAACTGCTTGATTATCTTCTTCAAGGCTTTTATTAATATTAAAACGTGGTGTAAGCCATTCTGCTAAATAAAAGACAATAATTTGAGCTAATATCCCAACAGCTCCCCATGAAACCATATCAAGAATTGAAATAGAATTAGCAGCCGTTGAATATAAAACGATAGCAAGACCAAGTAATCTTCCTCCAAGTACATAGCTTACCGCTTTATTCCCTTGAGCCATTAACTTAAATTCCTTAACTTTCGTTGTCACTTCCATAAGAAAAAGACCGATACATAAAAGTGCAAGTGATACTGCTAAATATAGTAAAAAATTAATCATTTATTTTCCTCCTTCTTAATACCTACCGGTAAATAATACGATTCATTTCCCGTAATTTTTTCTCCGGCACGTATACCGATGCTGCTCGCTTTTCCAGCAATTAAAAAAGCCCCAAACACGTATGACAGCTTCTCAATTCCTTTTTCAGTTTCCAAAAATACAACTGGAAGCTCTGTATATTTCTGAAATATAGGAAGTGACGATTTATACGTTTCATGTGCATTTCGAATCATAATATTTGTATCCTTATCACGAATCGTAATCGTGTCACCTTCCCTACCGAACGAAGGTTTTTGAACGAAAGGACTTTTCCCCAAAAATAAATCTGGCTCAAAATATGTAGGAAGCATATATTCTTTAATCCACTTTTGTTCCTCATTTGTGTAAAAAGCACCTTCTTCTGCTAATCCCCAAATAAGACATTGAATTGATTTCGGCTGAATTAAAAAGGCCGACAAAGGATTTATAATAAAAAGCTTTCCTTCTTTTACAAGTTGCAAAAGTTCTACTCCCACCAAATCCCCCGTTTCGGGATCTTGATCTTCAATTAAGTCTTCAATTGGATATGTTTGGCGATACAAAACATCAATTGGTACACCATCTCTATCTACTAAAGCATCATCTGTAATTCTAAGTTCTGTCATTGGCATCACTTTATTTTCAACATGACATAGCCCACTCAAATACATAGTCGTATTCCAATCTTCTATATGTTCATGATGAGCTGTGAAAACAACATTTGGATCTTCCATTCCTTTTGTAAACTCCATTACGGCTTTTGTAATACCGGAAGAAAGTAAGCGCTCTTGATTTGCATTTGGATCATCATAGCCTAATTTTCCACAAACTTTTCCATTCATTTGAAAGCATTCCACAATAAAAGTTGGAGTGTCACTATTAAACTCAAGCATTTTAATACGATTATCATCTGTTAAAGCAAAATCAAATCGTGAAATAACAGATTCAGGATACATTCCTTTCAGTCTAATAAAAGGCAAGCTTGCATCTGGAAAACCAAGTTCAAGAAGCTGTTCATTAGATAAATCCCGAAGAAGTCTAGCAGTCTTAAAAAATATTTTCCCCATTCGTTCAGTTGCTAATTGTAATTGTTTCATCGTTTGCTCTGTTATTGGAAAAACATGAAACAAACTATACTCACATTCATATAAATCCGACCAGAAATGCGGATAATTCGAATAAAATCCTTTTCGTTTCTTTATGTATTGCGACATATTTTAACCTCCAAATCCACCTTTTGAACCGCTTCCAATTCCACCTTTAAATTCGGCCGAAGATTGATAAGTTTTAAACGCTGATGAATTTTTGAAGGTGGATTTATTTTGATAGTATTTACCACCATAAAAGTAATGTCCACGATAACCTGAACTACTATCATCACACTGCCAAACACCAAGCTCATCATCCCAATCCCAATCAGAACAACTATTATCATTCGGTTCGGGGGGAATATCTTGCGCACAGCCAAATAAAGTGCCCGTCATTAAAGATGTCAGAACACCACCTACTAGCCATTTCGTTTTTGTCACCTTTGCACTCCCCTTTTTAAATTATATTTCTATTATATAAGATGGCATGATAAAGTAGAAGAAAAAGGAAGAAGAGGGATAAAATGCGATTGGAATATCGGCTCTATGATGAAACTAACGGGTATCCGGCTTTATGGAACTACGCAAATATTTCTAATTCTGAAATTGTCGCGCGCATGACTTGTGAATATTTTACAAAAGATGGAAATACATATGTCGTTACTGCAACTTCAGTAGATCCAGACGGGACAGCAGTGTTATATATACAAAAAGAAGTTTTTTTCAACGACCCTTCAGATCCTACATACTCGCACATAGGTTTTGAAATTCGAGAACTAAAGGAAGCAAGCTCAATTATGATAGAAAGTAAAGATGTGTGGAATTACGAGGACATCTTACCCTCTCTCCATTCAGATATTATATATATTCAACGGGATGGAATACATTTGGAATTCACCCTAGATTCAAGAGAAATTGATGAAGACCGCAAGTGCTATATTTATTATGGAAACTTTACAGGTAAATCGAGATAACATGAGCATATTTATTCAACAAAAAAACCTTACGTATAAAACGTAAGGTTTTTTATATAGTCCCACATATGCCGTTATCTATAGATGTCCATAAACCTGCTCTCACAGGTGGATGTTCTCACAAATGTTTGTAACTTCCTTCTTAAAAAGATGGCCTGCTATCTACATTTAAATATTGAACTTCCATATTATACTTATTGGTTTAAGACATACACAAGCTACGTACACCGTAGGAATTTTATATAATGTTAGTTGAAATAAGACCCCCGCAAGTGCCGTTCCTCGTAAATGTCCAAAAACCCGCTACTCGCAGGTGGATGCCCTCACAGTTACCGTACATCTTCCTCCACAAGGAAGGCTTGATGATGGTCACTAAATATTGAGCTTCCGTAAAACTAACATCGGTTTTAGACATAAATAAGTTACGCACACCGCAGGATGTATTATTTACTTGTCGTTATATTATCACATTGTTTCCAATGTGTAAAATATAATATTTTTGAAGCAATCTCTTGCTTGTGACCTTATTTTAATACAAATTATTTTTGCATGCAAGTGATTAATCTTCTTCTTTTGCAATTTGATTTTCTGGATAAGAAATCCAATCACTCCAGCTACCTGTATACAATTTAACATTTTGAAAACCAGCTAATTTTAATGCAACTATGTTCGGACACGCTGTAACACCAGAACCACAATATACGATTGTTTCCTTCTCTTTAGCAAGATTTTGGAAACGCCCTTGCTGTTCCTCTTCGTTTTTAAAGTGTCCCGATTCTAAAATTCCATCTTTCCAAAAATAGTTTACTGCCGTCGGAATATGCCCTGCCTTCGGATCGACGAGCTCTTCCGCACCTGCATAACGTTTCGGCTCTCTAGAATCAATTAACGTAATATCTATACCTGCATGAATATTCTTTCTGACCGTTTCCATCGTTACAAGCATATTTTCTTGTATTTCCGGTATAAAAGGTTTTCGTGCAATAACTGGGATATTCGGCGTTGTGTGTAATCCATTCTCTTTCCAAGCTGGAAATCCACCGTCTAATATATACACTTTCTCATGTCCTACATAGTTTAATAACCACCATAAACGAGAAGCCATTGCACCAGCTTGACTATCATACGCAATTACTGTCGTATGTTCATCAATCCCAGCCTGTGAAAGCTTGTCTGCAAACTGCTCTATATTTGGTAATGGATGGCGACCACCATGCTCTATTACAGAACTTGATAAATCTAAATTTAAATCAAAATATAACGCATGGGGAATATGTTCTTCCTCATACTTCTCTTTACCCCAATTTGGATTCGCTAAATCAAAACGACAATCGACTATACGGACATGTTCATCTTCTAAATGCTCACGCAACCATTCGACTGTAACAATCATCCTTAACGCCCTTCTTTCTCGTTCACGCGACCTACATACTCCATAACCATATCTGTTGTAACAAGTTTACGCTGCGGCGCAACGCCGCGTTTTGCAAGGTCATTAATTTGCTTTGTTACCATATTAATTGCATCAACTGAGAAATGTTTTCCATTTGATGCAAGTGCGATCGCAGCCTCAATTGCTGCTTCGCGTTGCGCATCTAATTGTAAAAATATTTTTACAATCTCATTTTGTTTACGAGAATGTGCTGTAATTGCTTTATGTACTTCCATCTTCTCTTCCCCCTAATAATTTATACTTATTTGTTTAATTTCATTGCAAGCCGAATCATATCACGACATACAATTCCATTTTCAATAATCTCTTCTTCATAATGCTTTGAAAAGTAATCAAAATCAATAGAAAAAATACGAAATCCACATTTTTGATATAACGCAAGTTGTGAAATACTAGAATTACCTGTACCAACTTCAAGTTTGTACATATTATATTCTTTAGCTTTTTCTATTGCATGCAACAATAACCCCTTACCAATACCTTTTCCTTGCATATGTTCTACAACCGCAATATTCATAATTTCCATTGTCTTTGGTCTTGTTTCCAAAAGCACATATACACCGATAATGCTTTCTTCTTGTTTAGCTATATACGTAAACCCTCTCTGTACATATGCATCAATTTGGCGTTCACTTGGATCAGCAAGGAGCAATAAAGATTTCGGTATAGCTTCTTTCGAAATACGCTCTATTACAACAGACATAAAAATTCCCCCTTCCCTATTGTTCTAAACCCCCCTTGTCTACCATAGATAATAGAAAGGAGGGATTCACCATGGACAACAATGAGAAAAAATGCAACGTCATCTCTATTGATGGAAAGAAAAAGAAGAGCGACACATATTCCTATCCAAAATTAGTAGTAGAAAACAAAACGTATGAGTTTTCTTCATTCGTCTTATGCGGTGAAACACCAGACGGCAGACGCTTAGTTCTTACCCATATGATTTCTACTGATGAGTTTGCAGGGTTTGTAAAATCTTTAGATACTGTACTACAAAAGAAAATTGAACGAATCTTTTTTTCATAACGGCTATTTAATATAAATTTCTTTTTCAATTTCTACTAACTGCTTTTGTAGCTCTTCTTTACTTTGTTCATATAGTGATACATCAATTGTTTCAGCTAAAGCGAATAATATACTTTCATAATAATTCTCAACATCTTGCTGCATCACTTTTTGGAATAGGTTCCATTTTGCATCCCACTCTTGCTTATAATGATGAACGAATAAATCTTCTTCATCAGCTACATAGTTTGATACGAAAGGTTCTAACACTCCTTTAGCGTCTTCTTGCATAAAAGCTTTATCATTTTTTTCAAAAAAGCTTTTCTCATTTTTAAAATGTCCCAGTGCCTTTTTAAAATCTTTTATTTCTATTGAAGGAAACGGCTCTTTATGTGTAATAACTTTATATTCATAATCCACTGTTCCACCCATAGAAATCGATTCATTTTCCACTTTGCAATTCACAACAATTTCATCCTTTGCACGCTTCATCGCTTCATCTATCCATTTTTCAAGACGTAATGATGTCGCACGCATTTCTTGTAATAAATCATGTTGAATAAATGAAACTAATTCCATTACACATTGTTGCAACTGCATTTTCACATTCCCGTCTGTTCGTAACGACGCCGGATTAATAAATTCAGTAAACACATCGTTATAGCGTAAAAATAGACGTTGGTGTACATAATAAAGCAATTCTTTCACTTCATTTTGCATTGCTTGCTCTTCAGCAAGTACACTATATGATGAAATAATATGAAGTAGCTGATCACGCTCTGCTTCATATTTTTTTGTTTGCTTCTCTTTCTCATCATTTCCCTGCTTCGCGCCATTTATCATATTTACAAGAAGCTGATTCGCTCCTTGCAATGCACTATATAAAGCGTGCACAGATACAAGCATTAAATCCCTCATCATAAAGGACGTAAATGATTCTTCAAACTTAGCAATCCCAGAGTTTTGTAAAATACCATACTTTTCTTTATCAATACGTTTCCCTTGCTTTTCTTCAAGTGCACATAAACTTGAAATTGCAAATAAACGTGGATTTCTAATACCGTATTGTAAGAGCTGATCCGCAATATAACCTTTTACCATTTCAAGTTCTTCTTCGGATTGTGCTAAATCGGCAGCATTTATTAAGAAGAACATTTTATCAAGTGCAAATGTATCCTTTACACGACCGAGCTGAATTAAAAACTCACGATCTGCGCGAGAGAAAACATGATTATAGTATGTTACGAATAAAATAGCGTCTGCGTTTTTAATATACTGAAATGCAACATCCGTATGGCGAGCGTTAATAGAATCCGCCCCTGGTGTATCTACAAGCGCTACTCCTTGCCTTGTTAAAGCACAATCATAATAAAGCTCCATATGCTCAACAAAGCATGATTTTTCTTCATTAGCTACATAATCAGAGAACTCCTCTAACGTAACTTGTACTTGTTCCCCTAAATGATTAGCAACTGCCTCATATCCTTTTTGTACCGCTCGTAAAAAGCTAAATGTTGTTTTTTGCTTCCCGCTTGGTGAAGGATATTTCATAATTTTATCAATTTGCGTTAACGCTTCTTCCAATGTAGCAATTTCATAGTGAAACATTTTATAAACAGCTTTCATATCTTCTAACAGCGCTTGCTCTGATTTAAACTGGACAATTACCGTTCCATGTTGTTTATCTTCTGTAACTGGCAAAATTTGATTTATTGTTGCTGTCGTTGGGTTTGGCGATACAGGAAGTACCTTTTCACCAAGCAATGCGTTAGCAAATGATGATTTCCCAGCACTAAAAGCTCCAAATAACGCTACTGTAAATTGCTTCGTTTCTACACGCTGTCTTTTTCCAACTACTTCTTGCTGTAAATGTTTCATTGTAGGCAATGGATCTAATATCGTTTCAGCTTTCTTCACTTTTTCTAATATACGCTGAATATTTAAAGCTTTCGTTCCTTTAATCTCTTCTTCACTAGCCGCTACGTTGTCATTTATAATTTCTTGCTCTTGTAGTGTAAACTTCTCACTAACAATTTGTTTTTTACTTTGTAATATTTCGTCTATTTGTAATTCATCTGGTATAGAAACATGTTCATTCCAAATATCTCCTAAATAGATCTCATATTCCTCATACTTCTTAATGTATTGTAATTTCGTTTCTTTTGCTGTTTGTAACATCGTGTATTTTTCAATTTCTTCTTCAATACGAGCAATCTCTATCTTCACTTTCTTCTGCAATATACCCGTACTTTTCCCGAAAATTTGCTGAGATTTCATAAAGTATCTTTTCTTTAACTCATTTGCAACGTCAGCAGTATAAAGAAGTAAGTAATCACCGGTAAATCCAGCCCCTTGTTTAATTGTTTCAGCCAACACTTCCGGTCCGAAAGCAATCTCTAACGCATATATGTCTTTCCCTATTTCTTCTGTAAATAACCCTTCTTCTTTTAAGAAGGCTACAATAAATTCTTTCACATGAAAATCAAGTTGCGTTTCAACAGTCTTTTGAAGAGCAGAATAAAAAGCATCTACACGTCTCTGTTTTTCTTGCTCCGTCTTTCCTTTCGCAAATAACAAACCAACTTTAAACTTCGTTAATTTCGTTTCTAAATATTCATTTGCCAATTCTCTCATTTCAAATGGCATTAAATACGCGTTATCTAATATGGCTTGTAAACCTTTTATAAATTCATTTCTCACATCAGATTCTTTACTAGCCGCGCGATTTTTATTTTCAGTTAACTCTTCCTTTTTTTCAACTATCTCTGAAAGTGACAGTGGTGATGTTAATTCTTCTTCATATTTCATAAGATGTTTTTCATTTTCAGAAAGAATAAACGAACAATGTTCTTGCAGTAAATATTCTGTTTCTCGCTCCATTCCCTTTCTTACATACTGCTCTTTTTCTTTCATGATAGAAAAAATTAATGCTTCTAAACTTTGAATTTCATTGTATGGATGATTCATCATTCGCAATGATGTATAAAAAATACCATCCACTTCAATATCCCAGTTAGAAAAAGACTGTTTTACACTATCTCTATACTCTTCAAACGATAACTCATTTGCTTTATGTTTATCTATTTGGTTTACAACGAGATAAACCGTTTTATTACGTTGTTTCAATTCTTTAACAAATTGTAAGTTAACCTCTGATTGGACATGGTTATAATCCATCATATAGAAAATAACATCTGCTAAATGCAGTGTTGATTCTGTCGCTAATTGGTGGGCATCATCCGTAGAATCAATTCCGGGCGTATCAACTAACATAACCCCATCAGGAATTGGCGCATCATTTCGATAAATATGAACACCAATTACTTCATCACCGTCTTTACATATTTGTTTTAATTCTTCTGCTGAATATGCGCCGTCATATTCATACTGTTCTCCAGACTTAATCGTTACAACAACGCGATCAGATCCTCTTTCAATTTTAACGACGTTAGCACTCGTTGGAATCGGACTTGTCGGTAATAATTGCGCTTTATATAGGTGATTCATCATTGTCGATTTCCCCGCAGAAAAATGACCACAAAAAGCTAGCATAAGCTGCTCTTGTTTATATTTTTGAATCAATTCAAACAACTTCAAACTATTCTCTACATCGCCGTTTTTTTGCCACTCTTCATAAAAACAAACAAGTTTTTTCATACCGTTTGTCTGTACTATGTTTGTCATCCCCTTGTTCCCCTTTATCCAAGATGTATATACTTTATCCCGCTATTTGTGGGCAGTAAAAGCCCGTTTCGTGCGGTATAATAATCAATGAGGGATAGACCTCCCCGCTGATTAAAGTTTCACTTTATTATCATACTAAATTTTCAGCATATTCACATCAAAAATAAAAAATCCCTTTCATTCTTTTTACAAATGAAAGGGATTTTATG
>NZ_JBFPJI010000094.1:0-11804 GCF_040838205.1 Bacillus sp. S4 | reverse complement strand
ATTTAAGATTATTTTGTAAGATTATATATGTTTTCAAATAACAATCGTACGTAGATATTACTAAAATAAAAAAATATAAGATTATATGTTATAATTTTTCTTATGTGCAAATTTTAGAAAGTTGGAGGAACTTATGGAAGAAACAATTAGTTTAAAAGAGTTATTTTATATCTTAAAAAAACGTTTAGCAATGATCCTCGTAATCGCCTTTGGTGCAGCTATTGTAAGTGCTATCATTAGCTTCTTCTTCATGACACCAATCTATCAATCTTCAACGCAAATTCTTGTGAATCAGAAGAAACAAGAGGGTGCAATGATTCAAGCTGGTGAAATTCAAACAAATATTCAATTAACGAATACATATAAGGTTATTATTAAAAGTCCAGTAGTCCTAGACCAAGTGAATGAAAAATTAAATTTAAATATGACAGCGCAAGCGTTAACAGGAAAGATTAATGTTGCAAATGAAAAAGATTCACAGGTCATTTCTGTAACAGCTGAGGATAAAGATCCAAAAGTAGCTCGTGATATCGCAAATGCAACTGCAGATGTATTTAAAGGTGAAGTTGCAAAAATTATGAATGTCGATAACGTAACGGTATTATCGAAAGCAGAAGTTGGAGAAAATCAATCTCCAATTAAACCACGCCCGATGTTAAATGTAGCAATTGCTTTTGTTGTTGGTTTAATGGCTGCAGTTGGTCTTGCATTCTTACTAGAATACTTAGATAACACAGTGAAAAAAGAAGAAGATGTAGAAAACTTACTTGGCTTACCAGTATTAGGTATTGTAGCTCGTATGGATGAAGAAACAATGAACGTGAAATCACATGCTCCATCATCAAGAAAAGTGAGGGGACAAACAATTGGCTCTTAATAGTTTATTTAAAAAGAAAAAAGACCATCGTCAACGTCGTCAATTAATTGCTCATCAACAACCGAAATCACCAATTTCAGAACAATATCGTAATATTCGAACGAACGTTGAATTTGCATCTGTGGATACAAATTTACATTCATTAATAGTAACGTCTGCGAACCCAAGTGAAGGGAAAACGACAACGACAGCGAATATGGCAGTCGTTTTTGCCCAACAAGGAAAGAAAGTATTATTAATTGATGCAGATATGCGTAAACCAGCAATGCATCAAATGTTCCAAGTAGATAATATTTTCGGTTTAACGAATGTATTAACACATAGTGAACGTTTAGAGAAGTGTGTGCAAACGACAGCTGTAGAGAATTTACACTTTTTAGCGTGTGGCCCAATCCCGCCAAATCCAGCGGAATTATTAGGTTCGAAATCAATGCAAGAACTTCTTGCTCAAGTATATAGTATGTACGACTTAGTTATTTTTGATTTACCACCAATTTTAGCTGTAACAGACGCACAAATTATGGCGAATGTATGTGATGCATCCATTCTTGTCGTTCGTAGTGAATCGACAGAAAAGGAAACAGCGGTAAAAGCAAAAGGATTATTAGAATCTGCAAAAGGTAAATTGTTAGGCGTTGTTCTGAACGATCGTGAAAGCGAACAAGGCTCATATTATTACTACGGTGCAAACTAACTAATAGAGTGAGATATGGTAAGAACATATCTCCTTTTTTCCCTTGAATATGAGATTTATCTCATATTCAAGGGAAAAAAGATTTGTATACGAGAGGGAGGATGAGAAGAATGATTGATTTACATTGTCACATTTTACCTGGCATCGATGACGGTGCGCAAACAGTAACAGATAGTTTAGCGATGGCGCAAAAAGCTGTTCAAGAAGGAATTCATACAATTGTCGCAACACCACACCATCAAAATGGAAAATATATAAATGAACGTACTTCTATTATTCATCAAGTGAAACAATTAAATGATGAACTACAACAACATGATATTCCGCTAAAGATTTTGCCTGGACAAGAGGTCAGGTTATATGGTGATTTATTAGAAGACTATGAAGCTGATAAAATTGTTACTTTAAACGAAACAGATAAATACATATTAATTGAGTTCCCATCTAATCATGTACCTCGTTATGCAGAACAACTATTATATGAACTGCGTGTTAAAGGAATGATCCCAATTATCGTTCATCCGGAACGGAATGCTGAACTAATCGAGCGACCAGATAAGTTATATAACCTTGTAAATAAAGGTGCATTAACACAAGTAACAGCAGGTAGTCTCTTAGGAAAGTTCGGTAAAAAAATAAAAAAATTCTCACTACAACTCGTTGAACATAATTTAACGCATATGATTGCATCAGATGCACATAACACAACGTCAAGAGGATTTCATTTAGCGGAAAGCTACGAATTAATCGAAAAAGAATTTGGAATGAACGTGATGAGTGATTTAAAAGAAAATCCGTATTTATTAATTAGCGGAAAAGCAATTTATAAAGACGATCCAGAACAAATCCGTCGTAAAAAATTGTTTGGTATTTTTTAATTGAAGAGCTTTGGTAATGTCTCCTAACCGTTATCAACGGGGGCACTCGGTTGTGCTGTGGGTAGAAATTTTTATTTCTTGCCTACCTTAGACGCTTGTCGTCGGGAGTATGACGTGAGGATGGGTTAGATGCCCATAATTTTATTTATGATAGAAACTCTACCTATGGAGTTATAACTATGACTCTATAGGTAGGGTTTTTGTTATTGTTACATATAGATAAAATAATATTATTTTGGAGGGCGAAATTTGAAAAAAGTAAGAAAAGCGATTATTCCAGCTGCTGGTCTGGGGACAAGGTTTTTACCAGCAACGAAAGCAATGCCGAAAGAAATGTTGCCAATCGTCGATAAACCGACAATTCAATACATAGTAGAAGAAGCGATAGAATCAGGAATTGAAGATATTATTATTGTTACTGGAAAAGGAAAACGGGCAATTGAAGATCATTTCGATCACTCTTTTGAGTTAGAACAAAACCTTTTAGAAAAAGGTAAGCACGAAATGCTTGAGAAAGTACAAGCTTCTTCAAGAATTAATATTCATTATATTAGACAAAAAGAACCAAAAGGACTTGGACATGCAGTTTGGTGTGCTCGTAAATTTATTGGAAATGAGCCATTTGCGGTATTACTTGGTGATGATATTGTACAAGCTGAAACACCATGTTTACGTCAATTGATGGATCAATATGAAGGAACACAATCATCTGTTATTGGTGTGCAAACAGTTCCGGAAAATGAGACACATCGTTACGGTATTATTGATCCAATCGAGCAGGATGATCGCCGCTATCAAGTGCGTCAATTTGTAGAGAAACCAGCTCATGGTACAGCCCCATCTAATTTAGCAATTATGGGACGTTATGTATTAACACCAGAAATTTTTATGTTCCTTGAGAACCAACAAACAGGTGCTGGTGGAGAGATTCAGTTAACAGATGCGATCCAACGATTAAATGAAATTCAACGAGTGTTTGCTTATAACTTTGAAGGAACTCGTTACGATGTTGGGGAGAAGTTTGGGTTTATTAAGACGACGATTGAAATGGCACTTCAAAATGAAGAATTGAAAGCAGACTTAATGAAATACATGAAGAAACTTATAGAAAAAGATGAGGTACATTCATAAGAGAATGTCCTTTTTTATTATCAATAAGAGACAAGTTATATAAGGAAGGGAATAGGTATATTGAGTTATCGAAAACGGCTCTCATTATTAACTTTATTAGATTCATTTATTGTATTAACTGCCGTGTACTTAAGCTATTGGTTCATACATCCAAATGTATTAAGTAAAATTCCTGCGACAGTAATTATTAGTTCTATTACATTGTTATGTAGTCATCATATTTTTGCTGCTATTTATAAGCTTTATAACAAGGCGTGGGAATATGCAAGTATTGGAGAATTAAAACAAATATTTAAAGCAATTACGCTTTCAATTATTGTAACGGCAATTGTTCAACAAATTATAAATCATGATATTTATGTCCGAATTTTAGCGATCGCATGGATGTTACATTTACTATTAATCGGTGGTTCTCGTTTTGTATGGCGTATGTTCCGTGATACGTATATTAGTAAGGATGCGAATAAAAAACGAACATTGATTGTTGGAGCTGGTTCAGCAGGGACTATGGTAGTAAGACAGTTACTACATAATAAGGAAGTTGATTTGTACCCAATTGCATTTGTTGATGATGATAGAAATAAACAAAAATTAGAGATTTATAATGTGCCAGTTGTTGGCATAACAAATCATATTCAAGAAATTGTAGAAGACAATGACATAGAACATATTATTATCGCAATCCCTTCATTAAATAGAAATCAAATAAGCGAAATTTTTGAGAAGTGTAGAAAAACTAAGGCGAAAACTCAAATTGTACCGATGCTAGAAGATCTTTTAGATGGTAAAGTTTCAGTTAATGAATTCCGTGATGTACAAGTAGAGGATTTATTAGGAAGAGAACCAATTCAATTAGATGATGCGGGCATTGGGGAAAAAATCACAGGTAAAACGATATTAGTAACAGGTGCTGGTGGATCAATCGGATCGGAAATTTGCCGTCAAGTAATGAAGTATAAACCAGCAAAAATTATCCTTTTAGGACATGGTGAAAACAGCATTTATAATATCGAAATGGAAATGAGAGTTACCTATAAAGATACAGTTGAAATTACAACAGAAATTGCTGATGTACAAGATCGACATAAAATCTTTGAAATAATGAAAAAGCATCAGCCATATATCGTATATCATGCAGCGGCGCATAAGCATGTACCCTTAATGGAACGTAATCCTGAAGAAGCAGTAAAAAATAATATTTTTGGTACAAAAAATGTAGCAGAAGCAGCTGATACATTTAAAGTAAATACATTTGTTATGGTTTCTACAGATAAAGCCGTAAATCCTCCGAATGTAATGGGGGCTACAAAGCGATTTGCAGAAATGCTGGTACAACATTTAGCAGCGGTGAGTACTAATACAAGATTTGTTGCTGTTCGATTTGGTAATGTTCTTGGTAGTAGGGGAAGTGTAATTCCGCTGTTTAAGAAGCAAATTCAAAAGGGTGGACCTGTAACGGTCACTCATCCGGATATGATTCGCTACTTTATGACAATACCTGAAGCTTCAAGGTTAGTTATTCAGGCGGGGACATTAGCTAGAGGGGGAGAATTATTTGTGCTGGATATGGGAGATCCAGTAAAAATTGTTGATTTGGCTAAAAATCTAATTACTCTCTCAGGCTATTCTATTGAAGAAATCGGAATTGAGTTTACTGGACTAAGACCAGGAGAGAAGATGTATGAAGAGCTATTAAACGAAGGAGAAATTCATCCTGAGCAAATATTCCCTAAAATTCATATAGGAAAAGCTGTATTAATGGACCAAAGTATTTTAAGGCAGTTTATGAATGATTTTGAAAAGATGAGTAAAGAAGATATAAGAGAAAGATTGTTAGAGATTGCAAATAATCATGTATTAAAAGAGGAATTTTAGTTATGACATATATAATAATTTTTGAATTATATAATATGTAATCAGAACGGAGAAAAAAATGATATATAAATTATATATGAAAAGAATAATAGATTTTATTATTTCCTTACTTGGATTAATAGTGTTATCACCTATCATTGTAATACTAATCTTTTGTATAAAAATAGATTCCAAAGGTTCGGTGTTATTTAAGCAACGTCGAATTGGGAAAGAGAAAAAGGAGTTTTATATTTTAAAATTTAGAACAATGAGAATAGATACACCAAAAGATACACCAACACATCTTTTAGAAGACCCAGAGAAATATATCACAAAAGT
The DNA here is from genome assembly GCF_040838205.1 of Bacillus sp. S4. Taxonomy (NCBI): domain Bacteria; kingdom Bacillati; phylum Bacillota; class Bacilli; order Caryophanales; family Bacillaceae; genus Bacillus; species Bacillus sp. S4. Next base: position 6,031 of record NZ_JBFPJI010000094.1, on the reverse strand, counting down.
TGGTAAGTTTTTACGTAAAACAAGTTTAGATGAACTACCACAAATTTTGAATATTATTAAAGGTGAGATGAGTATAGTTGGTCCCAGACCAGCACTTTGGAATCAATATGATTTAATCCAAGAACGTGATAAATATGAGGCAAATGATATTTTGCCTGGCCTAACAGGTTGGGCACAGATTAATGGAAGAGATGAATTGCCAATTGATATAAAGGCAAGTCTTGATGGTGAATATGCTAAGAAATTGAGCTTATCGTTTGATGTTCGAATATTTTTTAAGACTCTTAGTAGTGTAGTGACAAGTGAAGGTGTTAAAGAAGGAAAAGATAAATAACGATTTATTTTAAGTGATTTAAAAATTTAGGGGGAAATTTGTATGCTTTATGTTACTGGTATTACTGGACATACAGGTAAATGGTTTTTGAAAAAGTTAGTAAATGAAAATTATACAGGAAAAATTAGGTGTTTAGTTAGAAAAGAAAGTGACACTTCATTTATCGATCAATCGGGGCTAGATATCGAAAAGGTATACGGAAGTTTAGAAGATAAACAAACTTTAGAAACGACAATGGACGGAGCCGAAACGGTCATACACATTGCCACTATTCATTTTTCAAATAATGTAATGGATGCTGCTATTAAGAATAACGTAAAATGGGCAGTGCTTGTTCATACAACTGGAAGGTATTCTAATTATAAGAGTGCATCTGAAGAGTATATTAAGATCGAGGATAATCTACTGAACAGACGTAATCAAATAGGGATTACAGTTTTAAGGCCTACAATGATATATGGTTCTTCTGGTGATAGAAATATGTATAAATTAGTAGATTATCTATATAAAAAGAAGTTTTTCCCTATGTTTGGGAAGGGGAAGAATTTAATGCAACCAGTTCATGCTAAAGATTTAGGGGATGCATATTATGAGGTGTTGTTAAATAGAGAAAAGACATTTAATAAGGAATACAATTTGTCGGGTAAAGAAGCAATCACTTATATTGATCTAGTAAAATGTGTATCTAAAACCTTAAATAGAAAAAATGTGATTGTAAAACTCCCATTATGGTTTTCTATATTAGCGGCTAAAATATATAATGTAGTAAATAAAAATGCTGTTATTTCTGTTGAACAGGTACTTAGAATGCAAGAAAATAAAGATTTTGGGCATGATGAGGCTTTCATGGATTTTGGATACTCACCTATATCTTTTGAAGAGGGGATAAAAGGAGAGGTAGAAGAGTATTTAAATCATAAATAAAAGAGGAAAATAATAATGAAAATACTTTTGGTTTGCCAATATTTCTACCCTGAACAATTCAGGGTAAATGATATATGCTTTGAATTAGCCAAGGAGGGACATGAAGTTACTGTTTTAACTGGTCTTCCAAATTACCCAAGTGGTGTTGTTGAAAAAAAGTATAGCTTTTTTAAAAATAGGAAAGAGGAAATAAATGGGGTTACTGTTATACGTTCTTGGCTTCTTGGTAGAGGAGTAGGCACAAAAAGATTGGCTTTAAATTATATTAGTTTCGCTATATCATCTACTCTGAAAGCTATGTTTATAAAAAAAGATTTTGATTTGATTTTGGTATATCAGCTTTCACCAGTTACCATGGCTTTACCAGCTATTACTTTAAAGAAAATAACCAAAAAACCACTGGTATTATATTGTCATGATTTATGGCCAGAAAGCATTGCCTCAGCAGGTATTTCATCGGATAGTAAGATATATAATGTATTGTTAAAATTTAGTAAATGGGTATACGGAAGTGCGGATGAAATTTTTACAAGTTCTAAATTATTTGAAGAGTACTTTGAGGATACCTTAGGTATCAATGATAAAATTACACATCTACCAGTATATGCAGAAGCATTATTCGAAAATATTAGCACGAGTAATAAGAATAGTGATGTTTTAGATTTGGTATTTGCTGGAAATATAGGTGAGATGCAAAGTGTAGAAACTATTATATATGCAGCAAATGAATTGAAAAAGTATAAAAATGTGAAGTTTCACATCGTAGGAGATGGGTCTTCTCGTGAAAAATGTGAAACACTTGCACAAAGATTAGAGCTTAGTAATGTTATTTTTTATGGACAGCATCCTATTACAGAGATGCCGAAATTTTATGAAATGGCTGATGCCTTTTTAGTAACCTTGAAAGAAAATAAGGCTATATCTTATACATTGCCTAATAAAGTTCAGTCTTATATGGCGGCTGGGAAACCTATTATAGGGGCAATAGATGGTGAGACCCAAGTTGTTATAAATGAAGCTAACTGTGGGTTATGTTCTCCAGCAGAAAATTACAAGGAATTGGCTCATAATATAAGAGTGTTTGCTGAAGAAAGAGAAAAGCATTCTTTCTTCAGTCAAAATGCAAGAAATTACTATGAATGTAATTTTTCTAAAAAAATCTATATGGAAAAGTTAAACTATTTATTAGAAAAAATAAAATAAACTTAAATGGAGATGTTAAATATGTTCAAGAATAAAACGTTATTAATTACAGGAGGTACAGGATCTTTTGGTAATGCAGTTATGAAAAGATTCTTAGATACTGAATTAAAAGAAATTCGTATATTTTCACGTGATGAGAAGAAGCAAGATGATATGAGAAAGCTATATAAAAATGATAAACTAAAATTCTATTTAGGAGACGTTAGAGACTTAGCAAGTGTTAAAAATGCCATGCATGGTGTTGACTACGTTTTCCATGCAGCTGCATTAAAACAGGTTCCATCTTGTGAATTCTTTCCTCTTGAAGCAGTAAAAACAAACGTATTAGGTACGGATAATGTACTTACTGCCTCAATAGAGTATGGAGTGAAAAAGGTAATTTGTCTTTCAACTGATAAAGCTGCTTATCCAATTAATGCTATGGGGATTTCAAAAGCAATGATGGAAAAAGTTTTTGTAGCTAAAGCTAAAACAGTATCGCCAGATAAAACGCATATCTCTGGAACTAGATACGGGAATGTTATGGCTTCCCGTGGCTCAGTTATTCCACTCTTTATTGAACAAATAAAAAGTGGACAGCCTCTTACAGTAACAGATCCCCAAATGACTAGGTTCCTTATGAGCCTTGATGAAGCTGTTGAGCTTGTTGTATTTGCTTTTCACAATGCTGAAGCTGGGGATATTATGGTTCAAAAAGCACCAGCTAGTACAGTGGGGGATTTAGCTCAAGCTGTAAAAGAATTATTTAATGTAGATAATGAGATTAAAGTAATAGGTACTCGTCATGGAGAAAAATTATACGAGACGCTCCTTACAAAAGAAGAGCATGTAGTGGCCGAAGACTTTGGAGGATTCTATAGAGTTCCAGCTGACAAGAGAGATTTGAATTATGATAAATATTTTGTAGAAGGAAATTCTAAATTATCTACACAAGAAGAATACAACTCACATAACACTGAACGCTTAAATGTTGAACAAATTAAAGAAAAATTACTAACGCTTGATTATATTCAAGAAGAATTAAGATTATGGAATTCAAATTTAGTAGAAGCAAATATTTAAATAAAAGTTATTGAGGCGATAAGGAGAAATATATGAATTTTTTAATACTTGGAGCTACAGGTATGGCAGGACATACAATAGCTATTTACTTAAAGGAACAGGGGCACGAAGTAACAGCTCTATCACGTAAACCATTCTCATATTGCAGGAATATTATTGGGGATGTAACAGATTTGAAATTTCTTGCAGATGTAATAAATGAGAATAACTACGATATTGTAATAAATTGTATAGGAATTCTTAATCAGGATGCTGAGATGAATAAACATAACGCAGTTTTATTAAATAGTTATTTACCACATTATCTTAGCCACATTACTCAAAATTCTAGAACTAGAATCATTCATATGAGTACGGATTGTGTTTTCTCAGGGAAAACAGGAAATTATAATGAAAGTTCTGTGAGAGATGGAGAAACGTTTTATGATAGATCTAAGGCTTTAGGTGAGTTGGAGAATGAAAAAGATTTAACATTTAGAAACTCCATTATTGGGCCAGATATGAATGAAAAAGGTATAGGGTTATTTAATTGGTTTATGAAGCAGGACGGTGAAATTGGAGGATATACTAAAGCTATATGGACAGGAGTAACAACTTTGACGTTGGCAAAGGCAATGGAAAAAGCTGCTATAAATAATTTAGTCGGGTTATATAATTTAGTGAATAATGATTCAATAACCAAATTCGAAATGTTAAAATTCTTTAACCAATACTGTAAAGAGAATAAATTAATAATAAACAAAAACGACACAATCGCATTGAATAAGTCATTAATAAATAATAGAACAGACTTTGATTTTAAAGTGCCTTCTTATGAAGAGATGATATGCGAGATGAAAGAGTGGATTGATAATCATCCGGAATTATATCCACACTATTTTGAATAGAGTTAAGGGGGAAATAAAATGAATAAATTAAAAGTAATGACAATAGTAGGGACAAGACCAGAAATTATTAGACTTAGTGAAACTATAAATAAAATGGATAAGTACTTCGATCATGTACTAGTGCATACAGGACAAAACTGGGATTATACACTAAATCAAGTTTTCTTTGATGAATTAGGAATTCGTGAACCGGATCATTATTTAGATAGTGTTGGTGAAAATCTTGGTGAAACAATGGGAAATATCATAGCAAAATCTTATGAGTTATTAGTTAAAGAAAAACCAGAGGCATTACTGATTTTAGGAGATACAAATTCAGCATTATCTGCAATATCTGCGAAGAGATTAAAAGTTCCAATTTTCCATATGGAGGCAGGAAATAGATGTTTTGATCAGAATCTTCCGGAGGAAATAAATAGAAAAATAGTGGATCATATTTCAGATGTTAATTTACCATATACAGAACATGCCAGAAGATATTTAATATCTGAAGGCTATAGAAAAGAACATATTTATGTCACTGGTTCACCTATGACAGAAGTATTAAAAAAATATGAAGATAAAATAGAAAATAGTAAAGTATTAGATACTCTAGGATTAGAAAAAGGCAAATATATACTGGTTTCAGCTCATAGAGAAGAAAATATTGATAATGAGAAAAACTTTATGTCACTAATGAGCGCTATCAATGAGATTGCTGAACATTATCAAATGCCAGTAATCTATTCCACGCATCCACGCAGTAAGAATATTATTGAAAAAAGAGGATTCGTATTCCATCCTTTAGTAAGGAATTTAAAACCATTTGGTTTCTTAGATTATAATAAGTTACAGTTAAATGCTTATTGTGTACTCTCAGATAGTGGAACAGTACCTGAGGAGGCTTCAATATTAGGTTTCCCAGCTGTATCGATTAGAACTTCCACAGAACGTCCAGAAGCGTTAGATAAAGGTGGAATTATACTTGGTGGTATAAAAAAAGAAGATGTATTACAATCAGTGGAATTATGTAGAGATATGTGGACTAATAATGAAATGGTACGTCCAGTTATAGATTACACTGACACCAATGTATCAGTAAAAGTAATTAAAATTATACAAAGTTATACTAAAATTGTTAATGATGTTATATGGAGAAAAGATTCACTATAAGCTTTTATAATATTTATAGGTAGGGTTTGTACCTTTGGATATAAATGTTTTTCGTATGAAGTTTGTAATATTGATCTATTCTTTATGTAAGGTATTTTTTAGAAGGATAAACAAGCGTGACACTTACGCTTGTTTATTTAGTTAGGAACTTAAAATGATGGCATTTTATTTTTTCGTCGAATGGAGGAAATAATATTAGAGATTTTGGAAGGGTTCTAGTATCTAACGGAATAATCCTTCTACTAGGATTTCTCATTACGTTTTTGTTGCCTTTAAAATTAACAATTGAGGATTTTGGATACTGGCAATTATATTTCTTTTATAGTGGTTTTGTAGGTCTTTTTATGTTTGGTTTCCTTGATGGAATTCATTTGAAATACGCAGGGGTAACGTACTCTAGTATAAACAAATCGGAATTTCGACTATATTTTCGATGTACCTGTTATTTATCTTTAATAATGTTTATAAT
>NZ_JBFPJI010000093.1:0-11825 GCF_040838205.1 Bacillus sp. S4 | reverse complement strand
CGTATTTACTGATGGATATATTTTTTGAAATTAAAATATAGAGGTGAATATATATGGTTATTCAATTGCAAAAAGGACAGAAAATTGATTTAGCTAAAACAAGCCCAGGTTTATCAAGAGCAGTAATTGGTCTTGGATGGGATATTAAATCTTATGATGGTGGATCTGATTTCGATTTAGATGCATCTGCCTTTTTATTAGATGCGAACGGGAAATGTACGAAGGAAACTGATTTTATTTTCTATAATAATTTACAGTCTCCTTGTGAATCAGTTTTACATACAGGAGATAACCGTACAGGTGCAGGTGAAGGCGATGATGAGCAACTTGTTGTCGATTTGAAAAAGGTTCCAGCAGATGTTCATAAAATTGCTATTACAGTTACAATTTATGATGGTGAAGGCCGTAATCAAAACTTTGGACAGGTTGCAAATGCATTCGTTCGTTTAGCAAATGAAGAAACAAACGAAGAAGTTCTTCGTTTTGATTTAGGGGAAGATTTCTCCATTGAAACAGCAGTTGTCTTTTGTGAATTATATCGTCATAATGGACAGTGGAAGTTTAGTGCAGTAGGAAGCGGATTCCAAGGTGGATTAGGTGCGCTTGTAAAAGCGTATGGCTTGGATGCATAAGAAGGGAAACGGCATTCGTTTCCTTTTTTTGACCTTTCTATAAATCTAGCAAAGAATAGGGGATAAAGGTAAGATGAGTATTTTGCAAGGAATCCTTGATACGTATGCTCAGTTTTTCGACTTGGACATGTGGATTAAAGTGTTACAAGATCCAGTATCTTGGGGGTTAATAGGTACACTTGTTGTACTTGAAGGTTTATTATCTGCTGACAATGCACTTGTGTTAGCGGTAATGGTAAAACATCTTCCAGAAGAAAAACGAAAAAAAGCATTATTCTATGGACTGATTGGAGCTTATGTATTCCGTTTTATTGCAATTGGAATCGGAATGTTCTTAATTAAATTGGCATGGGTAAAAGTGTTAGGTGCGCTTTACTTAGCTTGGCTGTCAATTAAATATTTCATTGATAAAAGAAAAGGCACTTCAGAAGAAGAGGAAGCCCATGGTTTGAACCAAAATAGTATTCTCTTCAGAATGTTCGGTGTTTTCTGGGGAACGGTTGCGATGGTTGAATTAATGGATATCGCATTCTCTGTAGATAGTGTACTTGCTGCATTTGGTGTATCGAATGAAGTTTGGATTTTACTATTAGGTGGAATGCTCGGTATTTTAATGATGCGTGGTATCGCTGGCGTATTCTTAAAATTGTTAGAGCGTATTCCAGAACTTGAAACGACAGCATATATTTTAATCTTAATTATTGCGGCAAAAATGCTGTTATCTGTCATTCATATTGAAGTAAGTCATACAGTGTTCTTTATTGTTTTAGTTGTAGCGTTTGGAATAACATTTATAATTCACTACATGAAGAATAGTGGACAAGCACGAGAAGAAGTTGCAGCTACTAAAAATGAACATAAATAATTGAAATGGGTTTGCTCGTTATGCGAGCGCCCATTTTTTATAACTAAAAATAGTTTATAATAGAAGAGAGACTTTAGAAAAAACGTAAATGTTTTTGGAGGTGAACTGTTGTGTTTTCACGTTTTACACTTCAACCATGTGCATTAAAAGATGAATCAGATTTAAAGCAATTTGAAGCACTTTTAGAAAAACGCCCACAATATGAACTGACAGAGAATGAGATGAAATTTAGTTACATAGCAAGTCGCATTCTTGGTGTTCCGAATGATGTAGATGAATATTTCAATGGGCTATTTGATTATAGTGAAGCAAAAGGGATCGAGGTTTTGCATGAACAAAATTTAAATAAGGTGATTGATCCCGAAAAACTGCGCCATATTCAAGAAGTTTTTGCATTACATCAAGAAGCGCCGAATGGACTTACAGTAAATAGGCTTGTAGCACATTTGTCTGGGAAACAACTATTACCGCAAGTAGACAATCCGGATTTACAGCATTATATATATACGACGTTTATTGCTGTATTGAAATTGTATGAGAAACAACATAATCAATCTTTAAAAACAGAAGGATTCCGGCGTTTCTTAATCGATATGATTAAATTAAGTGAAAATTACGTAGCGAAGTGGTTCTCTACGATTAATTATAAGAAACAAATGCCGCGTATCGTTTGGTACGGTGATGCGACGGAGAGTCGTATATATTTCTTATACTTTCTTATTATGCTCGGCTGCGATGTGCTTTATTATCACCCAGAAGGAAAAGATGGATTTGAGAGTGTAGATGAGGAAGGAAAGACCTTTGTCATATCTCATTCGGGTCGTATTTCATTAGAACCATTTCCTGATCGGCGTCGTGAACGCGTCGCAACAGTAGCTTATCAAGCTTCAAAAGAAATCGAGCAAGTACTTCACCACGATAATTCATTATTATACAAACCGTGGCAATTCCGTTCGTATACACCTGTAGCCCGTACGCTCAAAACAACGTACGATGAACTCTTTTTAATTACGAAAGAAAAGGCATTTGTACGTCCAACATTCTTTGTTGAAAATAAGCATATTTATATTCCTTCTTTATTTGCAAAAATATCAGGCGTTTCAAAGAATGATAAAGAATATTTCCAGCGATTAAAGGCTGTTACATCATTTGATAACAGTTTTTTAATTAATACATTCCCGTTTACGAAAGAACAAAAAGCGAATTTCCAATATCATTATCGTGATGCATTGGACCGCGGGGGGAAGTTACATCCGGATTTAATTATGAACAGCCACTGGTGGCCGCATAAGCGTTTACCAGAAGGATTACAACATGGTATTGCAGAAGCGATTATTCATACGTGTGAAAGTGAAATGTGTAAACCAATTGCGAGAGAGACGAAACAAGATGTAGCACTGTATGTTTTCGCACAACTCTCGCAAATACCACCGAACATTTTAGAGCAGCTTGAGAAATTTGATTATTCGCAAGAAGTACCGAAAATTGTTATATTTAATAATGAGAAGAGCGGAGAATTAAGTCGTTCTGATGCTGTGTTATTACTATTTTTAAATCAAATTGGAGTAGATGTATTCCACTTTAATCCAACGGGGAGAAACGATATTGAACCGTATATTGAATCAGGAGCATTTGACTCACATTGGCTTGAAGAAGTTAATTTCGATCTTGAATTTCATGGTTCATCAGCCTATAAAAATTTATCACAAACAATAAAAGGACTATTTCGTCCATTTTTATAAGGAAAGGGAGAATATCATATGAATAACCCAGTCGTACTAGATTCGAAAACAGAATTGAATGAGCAAACCGCACAAGACGTTCGCTTGCAACTTAGACAAGATGCTGAAGTACAACGTATTTATAATGCAGTAGACATTAAAGACCAACTAGAATTAATCGAGCTTGGAAAAGAGCCTTCTATGGAGATTTCACGTTTCGCTGATCAAATTTTACATACAATGTCTTTATCGAAAATAGAAGACTCTGGTGAATTATTAAAACAGCTTGGTAAAATTATGGACAGATTTGATAGTAAAGACTTTGCGGAAGAGAAAAGTGGTTTCTTCTCACGTATGTTCAAAAAAGCAGATAAAATGATTGAACAAATCTTTAGTAAGTATCAGACGATGGGTCGCGAAATGGATAAAGTATACGTAGAAATTACGAAGTATCAAGATGAAATGAAAAAATCAATTGGTACGTTAGATGGTTTATATGAGCAAAACTTAAAGTATTATTTAGACTTAGAAAAATACGTAGTAGCAGGGGAAATGTTATTAGAGCGTTTAAATACAGAGTTAGTTCCGATGTACGAAGAACGCATACGTAATAATGATCAGTTAGCAGGTATTGAATTAGAATCGCTTAAAAACTCTGTTGAAATTTTAGAACAACGTATTGATGATTTAGAAAAAGCACGTATGGTTGCTCTATTAACAGCGCCACAAATTCGTATGATTCAACGCGGTAACAATAAATTAATCGGTAAAATCAATACAGCATTTATTACAACGATTCCTATTTTTAAAAATGGTATCATTCAAGCGGTAAATGCGAAACGTCAAAAACTTGTTGCGGACTCTATGGCTGAACTTGATCGCCGTACAAATGAATTACTTAAGAAAAATGCACAAAATATCGCAACTCAAAGTGTGGAAGTAGCGAGAATATCAGGTTCTTCTAGTATTAAGATGGAAACACTTGAGGAAACTTGGAACATTATTTCAAGAGGTATGCAAGAAACACAACAAATTGAAGAGCAAAATAAACGTGAGCGTGAAGAAAGTCGTAAGCGTATGGCTACATTAACAGAAAACATTAAAAAAGAATTACAAGGATAAACAAAAAGGCAATGAGGAATATTCCTCATTGCCTTTTATTCGCTATTTGCACTTTATTTTCTCTTAAATAATTTAATGATTTCATTCACAACAAGCGGAATGATACTTAACAAGAGAACAAATCCCCAATCTCGCATTGTTAATGCATGCACACCAAATATATTGGCAAGAGGTGGGATGGAGATGATACACACTTGCATAAGAACACCGATTAGAAGTGAGAAGACTAAATATTTATTTGTAAATATCCCAATTGAAAAAATTGATTTCGTTCTTGAACGTAAGTTAAATGAATGAACGAGTTGAGAAAAACTAAGAACGACAAATGCCATCGTTTGAGCGTGTAATAGAGCGTCTTCATCAATTTGATCTGGGAAGAGAGGAAATAAATTTGTATCTCCTGTATAGAGCTTTGCCCCGACGATAAAGGCTGTTAAAGTAAGAAGTCCAATTACAACCCCATTGAAAATAAGAAAAGGAACGCTGCCGCTAAATAAGCTTTCTTTCGCATGTCGTGGTTTGTCCTTCATCACATCTGGATCTTCAGGATCAACACCGAGTGATAATGCAGGCAGTGTATCTGTAATTAAATTTACCCACAAAATGTGAATAGGTCGTAGTGGTGTTGCCCAGCCGAGTAAAATAGCTAAAAAGAGAGCTATAATTTCGCCGAAGTTACAAGAGAGTAGGAAGAGAATAGACTTTTTAATATTACGATAAATATTTCTTCCTTCTTCAACAGCTTTCACAATAGATGAGAAGTTATCATCTGTTAAAACTACATCTGCTGCGCCTTTTGCGACATCTGTTCCTGTAATTCCCATTGCTACTCCAACATCAGCTTGTTTTAAAGAGGGAGCATCATTTACACCGTCACCAGTCATGGAAACGATATTTCCTTCATCACGTAATGCTTTTACAATCTTCACTTTATGTTCTGGAGAAACCCTAGCAAAGACATTTAAGTGATTAATTTTACTTGCTAGTTCTGTATCTGAAATGTTATCTAATTCAGTTCCAATCATAATTTCAGATTTTTCTTCAGCGATACCAAGTTCTTTGGCAATTGCAAAGGCGGTATCCTTATGATCACCAGTAATCATAACTGTGCGAATACCAGCTTTTTTACATTCTATAATTGAATCTTTTACTTCTGTGCGTGGTGGATCAATCATACCGATAAGACCGATAAAGATGAGATTTTCTTCGAGGTGATTAATATCCACATCGTTTGAATCGTATCGTTTATATGCGAATGAAAGTACTCTTAAGGCTTCTTGCGACATTGACCCGGCAGCTTCTAATATTTGATTTTTATCAGAATCTGTTAGGACCTCCAGTTTATTATTAATAAAAATATGGGTACAGTGAGGTAAAAGTTTATCAATAGCACCTTTCGTCATGCTATAGTAGCCTTCATCGTACGTATGTACAGTTGACATCATTTTACGATCAGAATCGAAAGGCAATTCGTTAACACGTTCATGTTTATTTTCTAAATAATCTTTTTGAATGTTAAAAGAGCTTCCGGCAACAAGAAGGGCAATTTCTGTAGGATCCCCCGTTTGTGAGTCGGCACCGTAAGAAGCATCGTTGCATAAAACCATGTTTTCTAATAATAGACGGTGTGCAGCATTATTTACATTCAAATTTTCTAGCTGATCGTATGCACGATCACTATAAAAGTGAGTAACAGTCATTTTATTTTGAGTTAATGTACCTGTTTTATCTGAACAAATAATCGTGACAGAACCGAGAGCTTCAACAGCTGGTAGTTTACGAATGATAACGTTTTGTTTAATCATACGCTGAACACCAATTGCAAGAACGATGGAAACGATAGCTGGTAAGCCTTCTGGAATGGCTGCAACAGCTAAACTAATTGCGGTCATAAACATTTCCAAAGTATCTCTTCCTTGTAAAAAACCGATGAGAAACATAATAACGCAAATAGCTACAGCGACAAAACCTAAATATTTTCCTACTTGTGCTAAGCTTTTTTGAAGCGGTGTCATATCATCTTCAGCTTCATGCAAAAGAGTTGCGATTTTTCCGATTTGTGATTTCATTCCAGTTTCGACAGCAACACCGACGCCACGTCCGTATGTTACTAACGTCGACATAAAGGCCATGTTTTTTTGATCGCCTAATGGTACTTGCTCATCACTTTGCATGGAAGGGTGGTAGACTGCATCTTTATCGACAGGGACAGATTCACCAGTTAGAGCAGATTCTTCAATTTTTAAATTCGCAGTTTCGATAAGTCGTAAATCGCAGGGGATATACCGCCCAGCATCAAGCATAACGATATCACCTGGAACGACGTGCTCAGATGGAATCTCTTTAAGTTCACCATCTCGCTTTACGATAGCTTTAGGTGTTGCCATCTTTTTCAATGCTTCTAAAGCCTGTTCTGCTTTCGATTCTTGGATTACACCGATAACAGCATTTAAAACTACAACGAGCGCGATAATACTTGCATCGGCCCATTCACCTACAAAGGCGGAAATAAGGGCAGCGATAATAAGGACATATACGAGGACGTCATTAATTTGGGCGAAAACGCGCTGCCATAAAGTACGTTTTTGTTTTGAAGTCAATTCGTTTGGACCATACTGTTTTAAACGTTCATTTACGTTTTCATCTGTTAAACCGTGCTGTTCATTTGTTTCTAGGTCGATTAATGTTTGATTTTTCGTCTTACTGTACCAATTGCTCATAAGTAAGCACCCCCAGTAAAAACAGTTAGCAATGGTAGTGTGGCAATTTTTTTAGAGTAGTATGTATGGAGAAAAAATCTAAGGTGAGGTTCTACTTTCATTGTACAGTATTTTAGAATGTGATGAGGAAAAGAGAAGAGTTGTCATGAATTTGTTGAAATTAAAAGAGCCTCGAATACGTGAGGCTCTTTGTCATTTTTTAATTAATGTACCTAATTCCTCAGTAATAGCTTGCATTTCACTAATACTGAATGTTTCACGTTTCATAACATGCTCATAAATGTCACGTAAGTCCTCGTACATTTCTGCGTTAAAACTAGCAGCTCTCATTGCTCCAGCATTAACCATGCGTAATTTTTCTTTAATAGCTTCTACCATATATTCAACGTTTGCTTCTGATTTTACGGATAAATCCACCGAAGTGTCCCCCTTTAAAATAACATAAGGTTATCTTAACATTTTTTTATCATTTTCGTTAATGAAACTTTTCAATCCTATTAAATTAGTAGGGATTTCCTTTATATTTAATAATTGGTTGTTTATACTATATAAGTATATAGTAAGAAATGCACCAAGAAGGGAAGAAACAAAAATATGGTCCGAGTATTGTTTGTTTGTCTTGGGAACATTTGTCGTTCTCCAATGGCAGAAGCAATTTTTCGAGATCTTGTCGTAAAAGAGGGACTCGAAGAGAAAATTGTCATTGATTCTGCAGGAACTGGAGATTGGCATATTGGTCATCCACCACATAAAGGAACACAAAAAATTTTAAAAGAAAATGAAGTCTCTTTTGAAGGAATTAAAGCACGGCAAGTAGAAAAAGAAGACTTAACAAAGTTTGATTATATTATTGCCATGGACAACAAGAATATAGCGGATTTAAAAAGTTTTGATAAAACTGGAGGCTATATTGGTAGACTGTCCGATTTTGTTCCAGACGGTGGCTGGACAGACGTTCCTGACCCTTACTTTACAGGGAACTTCCAAGAAGTGTATGACCTTGTAACAGAAGGGTGTGTAAAGCTATTAGCTTTCATTCGAAATGAACAAGGAATATGAGGAAGCTTAGAAAGTAATACTTTCTAATATAAGAAATGAAAGGGTGAAGGAATATGGCAAAGAAAAATAATATTGCTCGAAACATTGCGATTGGTGTAGCTGCAGGTGTAGCTGTATCTATGTTAAAGAAAGAAAACCGTGAAAAAGTAAAAAACACGGCAGAAAAAGCAAAAACAAAGATGATTGAAATTGGTGAAAATGCGAAGATAAAAGAAAAAGTGCAAACTGTTACAGATAAAGGACGCGAACTTGCTGATTTCAATGTAGTGAAAGCGAAAGTAGCAGAAATTAAAAAATTGACGCCGTCTGTTGTAGAAACGTTAAAAGAAACGAAAGAAATTTTTAGTAAGAAAAAAATTGTGCCAGTAGAAAAACCGGAAACGATTGAAATTCAAGCTGTATCTCCAAAGGTAGATGAGCTTAAAGCAGAAGAAGAGCCAGTGGTAGCTGAAGATGGTGGTATGAAAGAAGCGCGTGAATTATTTATGAAGGACTCAAATGCAGAGGAAAAAAAAACTGAAGCATACATTGAGCTAAAGCAAAATAAAGAAGAGAAGAAAAGCGTCTAAAAAATATGAGAAAATTTCTAGAAAAAGCAAAAAGAAATCGCACTTTTTCGTTTGGGAAAGATTTATATGACCGGACGATGCGCGATGATGTAGCGGGCTTAGCAGCACAGCTCGCTTATTTCTTCTTGCTTGCGATTTTCCCTGGGCTTGTTTTCTTAATTACGCTTCTTGGCTTTATTGACCTTCAAACAGAAAGTGTGCTCAATTTATTAGAACCGTACGTACCAGAAGATGCGATGAACTTAATTGAAGTAAACGTAGATAAAGTTGTAAACGAACAAAATGGTGGTTTATTATCATTCGGTTTACTATCGATGTTATGGTTTGCTTCTAATGGAGTAAATGCGATTATGAATGCTTTTAACCGTGCTTATGATGTAACAGAAACACGCTCCTTTATTAAAACAAGAGCTTTATCAATTGTGTTTACATTAGCTATTATTTTTATGATTGTCTTTGCGCTAATTGTTCCAGTATTCGGACAAGTAATTGGTGCAGCAGTGTTTAAAGCAATTGGTTTATCGGATAGTTTTGCTTATGTGTGGAGTATTGCACGTTTAGTAGCGAGTTTCTTCGTTTTGGTCGCTTTGTTTAGCTTTTTATATACGTTTGCACCTGATCGGAAATTAAAGCGAAGAGAAGTCATATCGGGGGCTTTATTTGCTACTGTAGGGTGGATTGTGGTATCGTACTCATTTGCCTATTATGTAGATAAATTTGCAAATTACGCTAATACATATGGTGGTCTCGGTGGTATCATTATTTTAATGTTATGGTTTTACTTAACTGCGTGGGTAATTTTACTTGGCGGTGAAATTAATGGTTTACTCCATCATTATAGAACGGGTGACAATAATTCCCGTAATGAAAAATGAGCTCTTGTTCCATAATAAAAGGGGACAGGGGGGATATTTCATGAGTAATAATAAAAAGAACCACAACAATAAAAGCAACAATAAACAAAAGAGCAGTTCGCATCCAAAGCATAAAACAAGCAGCAGTGCGAACGGTCATAATAGCTACCATTAAAAAAAACGGGTCCTTCATCAGGGACCCGTTATTTATTTCCTTTTAATAATCGTAAACCATTCAAAATGACAAGGATGGTACTTCCTTCATGTCCAATAACACCGAAGGGAAGAGCTAAAAACTGTAAAAAATTTGAACAAATCAGCATTGCAATGACAGCTAAAGAGAAGATAACGTTTTGCTTCACAATACGGTTCATTCGTTTTGATAAACGGATTGCTTGAGAGAGACGAGATAATTCGTTTTTCATAAGAACAACGTCTGCAGTCTCTAATGCTACGTCTGTTCCTTCACCCATTGCAACACCAATACTAGCAGTAGCGAGGGCAGGTGCATCGTTTATACCATCTCCAACCATGGCGACTATGCCATACTTTTCTTTTAACTGCTTTATCGTTTCAACTTTTGTTTCCGGTAAACATGATGCGTAATATTCTTTTATATTACTTTCATTGGCAATTGCTTTTGCTGTTTCTTCATTATCACCAGTAATCATGATTGCTTCGACACCAATGCTTTGCAAATCACGAATAGCCGCTATCGTTTCTTGGCGAAGGGTATCTTTTAAAGCGATCAGTCCAAGAATACCATCCTCATCACTAATATAAACGACAGTTTTCCCCTCTTTTTCAAGTGAAGCAGAAATGCCATTATGGAATGTTTTTATTTCTTCTCCGATAAAATCAGCTTTACCAATTTTATAAGCTTTGTTTTCTAATATTCCTTTTAATCCAAAACCAGTTACATCTTCAACGTTTTCTGGTTTTTTTATCGTAATGTCGTAAGCATGTTTTGCATATTTAACAATCGCTTCTGCTAAAGGATGTGTAGAGTGACTTTCAATCGCTGCTGTAATAGAAAGTACTTCACTTTCTGCTATGCCTTCTCGAACATATACATCTGTTACAGTAGGTTTTCCTTGTGTTAATGTTCCTGTTTTATCAAAGGCAATCGCCTTTACTGAAGCTAGACGTTCTAAATGAATACCACCTTTAAAGAGAATACCGTTTCTCGCTCCGTTTGAAATTGCTGATAAAGTTGCCGGTGTAATGGCTGCAACTAGTGCGCAAGGAGAAGCGACTACAAGTAAGATCATAGCGCGATAAAACGTTTCATTCCAACTCCAATCAAGTAAGAAATGAGGAACGAACATCATAAGCGCAACAACAAGTAGTACACCTTTTACGTATGTTCCTTCAAATTTTTCGATGAATAGTTGTGATGGTGATTTTTCGCTTTGTGCACTTTGAACGAGACGAATAATCTTTTGGAATAATGTTTGATCGCTCGGCTTCGTAATTTTAACTTCAATAGCTCCACGTAAATTTACAGTGCCAGCAAATACTTCATCACCGAATTTTTTCTCATTCGGAATAGGTTCTCCTGTAATAGCAGCTTCATCAATATTTGTTTCACCAGTATGAATTGTGCCATCAGCAGGAACACGCTCACCTGGCTTAATTAAAATAATATCGTTAATTTGTAATTGTCCAACTGGAATACGTTCCTCGGTTCCGTGTGAAATACGTAATGCTTCTTCAGGTTGTAAGTCAAGAAGCGCTGAAATTTCTTTTTGGCTTTTACTTAATGTATAAGATTCCATTGCTCCGCTTAATGCAAAGATGAAGATTAAAATAGCACCTTCTGCCCAGTAACCGATAACTGCGGCGCCGATAGCTGCAAAAATCATGAGCATTTCAACATTTAGCTCTTTCTCTTCAATTGAGTCTGCAATACCTTCTTTAGCTTTTGCAAATCCTCCAATTACATAAGCAAGGATATAGAAAGTAATACCTGCACTTATTGCATCATTTTTTGTGAATAACCAGCCAGCTAAAATAAAAATACCAGATGCGATTGCAAATATAAGTTCATAATGTTTCTTTAATGTATCCCATAAAGAGGGATGAGAAATATCTTTTTGTGCTTGTAATGTTTTTACTTCTGCGTTCATTAATACTCGCTCCTTCCGAATTCTTATTGAGAAAAAGAATCAAAATCGAAACCCCTATAAAACGACGAAAGCTGCCATCCATAATGGATAGCAGCATTTCTGTTGAATCTGATTTTAATAGTTATTATGTTGTAATTATTCTATAGTATAGCAT
>NZ_JBFPJI010000092.1:0-11904 GCF_040838205.1 Bacillus sp. S4 | reverse complement strand
CTTTAATACGTTGATTAATAAAGCGTTCAAAAATTGGATTTTCTTCTAAGCAAATAGTAACAAAACAATCTGGCATTACAATCATACCTATTGGAATCGTGTCATAAATTGAATTTCCTTCTTCATCATGTCTGACTGTCGGAATATCCACGATAATTAAAGTATTATTGTCTTCCTTTTCAATACGAGAGCGTTCTTCATCATCCAAAGGGTCTTTAATGAAATCTAAGTCTACATTTAAAGTTTGTACTAGATACTGAATTTCTTCTTCTGTTGGATGAAGTACATTAATCCAGCAGCCCTTTTGCATTTCCTCAATCTCTTGTAGTTTTCCGTTTCGGTCTGTTAAATAAATATTTAACATACTATCACCCCGATTCTTTTTACATGTGGGAATCTACCTCACTTAAACAACAGTTTTTGAACCGCTATTTTCAGCATATGAAACAAACGATTAAATTTCAATAGAAAAATTATTTTGAAAACGTTTTTTTAAGAAAAATCTTGTAAACATAGAAAAAGACAGAGTGTTCTCTGCCTTTTAAAAAGCTTATGTTGCCTTTATAACATATTTAGAAAGCATCCACAAGTTAAAGCCGACTGAAATCGTATAGCCAGCGTATGTTGAAATGATAAAACTTACATAATCAAAATACGGTAGCAATACAATATTTAAAACTATCTTCACAGTTATTCCGATTACTAATCCTAGCACTGTTTTCTGTTGTTGATTAATTCCTTGTAACATGGCCGCGGTTACTGTAAATAGTGAGAATAGTATACAAGCAGGAGCATAATACTGCAAAATAATACTGCCCATCTCTGGATCATTTCCCGCACCAAATAAAAGAGTATACACTGGTTTTGCTAAAACCATCATTCCAATCGCCGCCGGTACGGTAATTCCTACCACTAATAAATTTGTCCTTGTAAGGTGTTTATACAGTAGCTTCTCATTTCCCGCTGTATAAGCTTTCGTCATTTCAGGTACAAGGGACATACTAAAAGCCGTTGCAACAGAAACCGGGATAAGTACAACCATCTGAACAAGACCAATTATCGCATTAATCTTTTCAGCTTCTCCTTGCATATATCCTATTTGTATAAGTAGTTTATTAATTGTAAATGTATCAATTGTCTGATACAACGGAATTGCTAAACCAACCACAACAAACGGTATTGAATATGTAAAGAGCTCCTTATATAACGAGAAAAAAGATTTCGTTGTTTGTGGTATACTTGCCATCTCTTTTTTCTTTAAATGTTTTCTCCTTCTTATATAATACGCACTTAAAACACTTAATCCACCTAGTGCTCCCATAAATGCTCCAAACGTTGAAATACCAACTGCCAACGAAACAGAAGCTTTTATGACATATAAAACGACAAAGCTTCCTATCAAAATAGTTAAGACCCGAAAAAATTGCTCTACAACTACACTGAGCGCAGAAGGTCCCATAGATTGAAAACCTTGAAAGAAACCACGTAACAAGCTCATTACAGGAACGAGTAATAACGCAAAACTTACAATTTGAATATTGTAAGTGACCGCCGTTACACTATTCCCCGACTGATCGTTTCCATCGATTACAAGTTCAGCTAAATGCGGCGCTAACATATATAACGTAAAACACGAGATAACCCCCATTAAAAGCATAAAAACAATACCACTCTTTAATACTCTTTTAACCGTATGATAATCATTGAGTTGATCATATTTTGATACCATTTTCGAAACGGCAAGTGGCAATCCCATCGTTGCAATACTAAGCATAATTGTATAAGGACGGTATGCATACGTATATAATACGTACCCACTCGTACCCACCATTGCTGTAAATGGTATAACATATATGAACCCTAACATTTTAGATATCATCGTTGCCATCGTTAAAAATATCGTTCCACGTAAAAACGGTGATCCTTTCATCACATTCCCCCGCTACGCTTTATTATTACACATTATGGACAACTCCTTTTTTTTAGAACCGAAACAATTAAAAAAAGCCAATGAAAAATCATTGACTTTAATGCGTTGTTTTTCTCTTTTTCAAAAGCTTTAAACCGAAGTAAAGAGCAATAAAGAAAACCGCACCTATAATTATGTAATGTGTGTAATCAGATGCATACTCTTTAATATGTCGCCAATTTCCACCAAGCTTTTCTCCTAAGTATATAAAAAGAATTGACCATGGAATAATCGCTACTACTGTATACAGTGTAAAGAGCTTTAACGGCATCTTAGCTAGTCCTGCAGGAATAGAGATAGCATGACGTACAACTGGGATAAAACGTGCAGAAAATATCACTCCAGCTCCATAACGCTTAAACCAATTTTCTGCTATGTCTAAATGATGTTTATTAATAAGCAGATATTTCCCAAACCTCTCAACAACCGGACGCCCTCCGTAGTATCCAAGCCAGTATAAAAAGATTTGCGCTAAAGTACCACCGATTGTTCCGGCAATAACAGCACCGACAAAACTAATTTTCCCTTCTGCCACTAAAAATCCAGCATACGAAAGTACAATCTCACTTGGGATAATTTCAATCATTAAACCTAGTGCTACTCCAAAGTATCCTAGACTTGCAAAGAATTGCAATAACTGATCTATTATATTCGCTAACATATTCTTTTCTATCTCCTTTTTTCTTCACATACCCTCCCATTATCACATAAAGATTGCCATCTGCCAATATAATCATGTGAATCTCTTCACCTAACTCATAGACTTTAAAGAAGACTACACTAGACTCTTTTTTGTTACAAGAATATGTACAACCCTTCATCAATATACCCTAAAAGGATACTTGATTCATTTAATTAATCAAGTATCCTTTCCTTATTTCGATCTTTCATAAACGCAAACATTTCTTTAATCTGCCATTCGGTATTTCTAGCGATTGATAAATCAGGTATTTCATTTTCACTAAAAAAATCTATATCCTCTGTTTCAATACTTAGTTTCTTTTCTCCACCAACAATCTCGCAACCTATAAAAACCTTATATATATGGGTTGCTGATGGAGATGGTTGATGTTTTTCTTTATCGAATATTGCTAGTAGCCTAAAATGATCTACTTTATAACCTGTCTCTTCTAATACTTCTTTTACTGCGACTTCTGTTGGCGTATAACCAATATCGGCCCATCCACCTGGCAATGCCCATTTTCCATCACTTTTTTCTTTCACAAATAATAATTTTTCATTCTGAAAAATAACTGCCCGTATATCAACTTTAGGTGTTTGATAGCCTGTCTCACTTGCAAATAAATTCTCTACTACTTCCCAATCTGTTTTTGTATAATGTGACATCATCGCAATTGAAATGTCTCGTAATTGTTGGAAACGCTCTAGATCATACACATCTTTGGAGTACGTTAAACCTGCTTGTGCTATTGATTGTATTTGTTTTACCCAATCAATCCATTTAACCGTCATATCTACACAACTCCATTCTTAATCAACTTCATTCTACTAAATATTATTTCGCTTTTTTATTTCTCCATCTTTAGTATACAAAAAAAGAGATTGATAATGTTTCAATCTCTTTCAAAATCATCCCAATTCATGAAGGTGTTCTTGTATATAGTTGCTTCTTTTATTTATATATTGAAAAATCATCTCAGCCTCTTGATTAAAAACTTCTATTTTCTCTTTCATATATGGATCCTGAAGTAAATATGGACGAATGGATTCGCACATGCCTTCTACTTTTGGTTTTATAAAGGATTCTGTAAATTGTAATTCTAAAATTTCTTCTAATATATTTCGATATTGCTTTCTAAAAACAGGTATATCTAACAATCTTGCACTTAACGTATTATATCCTTTAATGCGAATATACTCATGATTAAGTGGTCTCCCTTGTACATCACGCCCCCAAGTCGCATCGTAATCCCACGGGATGACCTCAAATAAATTTGTTTCATCGTTATGATACAGTGCATAGTTATGAACAAAACCATCAAAGTTTTGAGTCAAAATAACGCCAGCTAACCAGCGTAAATATTTATCAACATGAAGGTATTTCCCAATTTCTTTTTCATAATCATCCCTCGATAGTGTATTTGCTTGAAAAACGAATTCACTCAGTTGCTCTTCACTATTTTTATTCGAACATTTAAATTCATACCCTGCAAAAAGCTCAGTTTTAACATCTTTATCTCTCTCACTCATTAAAGAAAAATTCGCGTCATCATCTATCGCATAATAAATAGAACCACTCGGCAACCCTCTACTTTTTAAAAAGTTTTCATCAACCGATTCTAACTGTAAATATACGCCTTGGATTTGACCATTTATTTTTATAAATACGTGCTGTGACTTCGGTGAAAGTACCCCAATATCATTAAAAAAGTCTAGTGATAATTTGTTACGAATAAGAGATGGATCCATAAATTCAGAGTTTAAATGAAATTCCTTCACCCCTTGAAATTTTTTTGGCTTATAAAACTTAACATGATAAGACTTTTTCTCAAACTCACGAATATGAGCGCCTCGATAAACGATATCAATATCATACTTCTTTTTTCCATATGTTAACTTTGCTGGCACTGGGCTATCTGACCAAATATCTTTTTTTAATTCCACTAAGTACATTGGATGAATAAAAAAATCATATGAAGGTAGCATATATTCTCATCCCTTCTCTGTTCTCTTCA
This sequence comes from Bacillus sp. S4, assembly GCF_040838205.1. Lineage (NCBI taxonomy): Bacteria > Bacillati > Bacillota > Bacilli > Caryophanales > Bacillaceae > Bacillus > Bacillus sp. S4. The sequence continues at coordinate 7,239 of NZ_JBFPJI010000092.1, read as the reverse complement.
TTCAATGTATGCGCCTTGTCTTGTCCATACATCCGCTATCATCTATTTATATAAAATTACACTCTTGTCCTGTTCAGAAAGAAGCCGAATCTCATATCATGTTAAGGAAAAAGAATACCTTTTCAATTTAAAACTCGATAAGGAGGATTTCTATGAAACGTGATATTAGAAAAGCTGTTGAAGAAATCAAAAGTGCTGGTATGGAGGATTTCTTACACCAAGATCCAAGTACTTTTGATTGTGATGATGATAAATTCTCTCATCATAAATGTACAACAGGGTGTAACTGTACAACAGGACGTAAATGTACAACAGGGAATAAATGTCCAAGAACAAGATGTACTCGCGTGAAACATTGTACTTTCGTTACAAAATGTACTCATGTAAAAAAATGGACATTCGTTACAAAATGTACTCGTGTACGCGTTCAAAAATGGACATTCGTTACGAAAGTTACTCGCAGAAAAGAATGCGTTTTAGTTACAAAACGTACTCGCGTGAAACATTGTACTTTCGTTACAAAATGCGTTCGCTTTGAAAAGAAATGTTTCTGGACAAAACGATGTTGCTGTAAAAAATGTGTATTTTTCCCTCATAGCCATCATGGTTCTTGTGATGATTCGCGGGATCATGGTAAGGACTGTCACGATGACGGGCACAAATGGGACGATTGCAAAGATAGCGGACACAAGTCCTCATCTTGCAAAAATAAAAAATTCGATCACTTTTGGTATAAAAAGCGTAATTGCTAGTTTTTTATACCCACCAAAAAGGCCGCATTGCGGCCTTTTTTACGTTTACTGAAAATGGCTTATATCTGCAAATTGTTTTACTTTACCAAGATTTTCATCAAATTCAATCACACTAAGACTCGCGCTATGCATAAATGGCTCTCCCCATACATGTTCAATTTCAACACCTGCAAAATGCCCTACAAGTAATTTCGCTGCTGCAGCATGAGAGACAATTAAAATACTTTCACCTTTATGCTTTTCTAAAAGAAAGTGTATCCCTTCAATTACTCTTTTATGAACGGCCGCAAAGTTTTCCCCTGATGTTGATTGAAAAAGATGTGGTTCATTCCAAAATAAATGTACTTCTTCTGGATAGTGCATTTCCAAATCAGCAATTGTTTGCCCTTCCCATGTCCCCATATTTATTTCATAGAAACGTTCATCTGCTATAATTGGAATATCTCGTTCTCCTTTAATCAATTCAGCAGTATGAATCGTTCTTTTGCTTGGACTACTATATATGGCATGGAGTGGCAACTCCTTCATACGCTCCCCTAATTGTTTCGCTTGCATCATACCATTCTCTGTTAATGCTGAATTTTTGCGACCTTGCATCCGCTTCGCAACATTCCATTCTGTCTCACCGTGCCTTGTTACATATACCGTTGTCTTCATTTCCCATTTCCCCCTTACCATTTTGGCCGCAATCCCCACGGCTCTACTCTCCCTACAATCCATTCCGTGCATTTACTTTCAATTCCTTTTATAACTCCGTCAGCTATCTCTTCATGAGTAAGCCACCTTGCATATGTATCTTCTAAAATAAACCCTAATATAACTCTATAATAACTACATAATGCCCCGCCTATTTTTTGTGACTTCGTACGTGATGCACTACTACCTAATATATGAAATAAACTGTACTTTTCCGACGACAATTCTACCTCATTACAAATGAGTCGTAATGCATGCTTTGCACTAGAGTGTATCCAGGCAACAACTACTGTTATTGGACCATTTTGTTCAATTGTATTTGTAATAGATTGCTTTACATCATCGTCATTTTGATAATCTAAAGGAAGGCACGTAATATTTCCCGATACAGAACTCACTTGCTTAACATCTTCCAATTTCGTACTATCTCGTCCAATAATAGAAACATGAAACCCTTGATCACAAAGACACATAGAAACTTTCTTTAGCATTCCTGTTCCACCAATTACAAGCGCATGCAACTTCTTCCCCCCTTAGTAAAATGTCATATGAGGTTTCTCTTCCCTATAATAATTTAGACGGTCTTGTAACGTCCCTGAATGAAACTCAAATTTATGACCATCAGGATCAACAAAATATATAGACTCACAATCTCTCACATCACGCTCTCTTCCTTGTAAAATATGAACTTTATTTTCTTCTAATCGCTGCAGTAAGCGTTCAAAGTCTTCTTGTTCAACAGAAAATGCGAGGTGCGTATAAGATTGATGAATCTCCTTTCTTGGAATATGTGCCTCTTCGTTCAGTGCTATCCATACTCCACATATATTGAAATATGCAAGTTTTCTCCCTTTAACTAATAGTTCTCCTTCTAGCACTCTTTCATAAAACATAATAGCGTTTTCTAAATTTGATACTGAAAAACAAAGATGATTGATTCCTTTCAACACTCCACGTTCCTCCCTAAACAAATAAAAGATGAGCGAAAATTCACTCATCTTTTATTATACTATTTCTTTGTAATATATGCCCATTTATAACTAAAGTCGCCACCGAACGTATGGTTAGCAATACCATTTACATACGTCTTCTCTAAGTAAGCTGTACTTTGTTGGTACGTAGGAGAGATTGCAGCATCTTGACCAATTAAGATTTTTTCAGCTTCTGCAAGTGCTTTCCAGCGTGCTGCGTCATCTTTTAGTAGTTCTCCTTTTGATTTTGCTACTAAATCATCGTACTTCGGATTTGAATAATCCATTTCATTAAATGAGCTTCCAGTAACGAACATATCAATATATGTCATTGGGTCTGGATAATCTGGACTCCATGCAGATAATGAGAATTCATATTCAAATTTCTTTTCTAAATCTAACTTCTGCTTATATGGTTGTTGCTTCAAATTCACTTTAATACCAGGTAAGTTTTTCTCTAATTCTTCTTTAATAAAGTCGCCCACTTTTTTACGACTACCGTTATCATCATTTAGTAATTCTACTGTAATTGTATCTTGACCAAGTTCTTTCTTCGCTTCTTCCCACAGTTTTTTTGCTTTCGCAGCATTATCTTTACTGTCACGGAAATTTTTATTTACAGTACGGAAGTCTTTTCCATCTGGTCCTGTCGTAAACTTTTCAGGTACTAAGAAATACGCTGGCAATGATCCATCATTCAAAATTACATCCGCAATTCCTTTTTTATCGTACGCTAAATCAATCGCCTCACGAACCTTTTGATTTTTAAACGTTGCATTTTTTTGATTAAAACGTAGGAAATACATACGTGGGTCTAGCTTCGTTTTAAATTCATCTGGTTTATTCTTTTTATATTTGTCTACAAACTCAGAACTTAAAATGACACGGTCTGCTTGATCACTATCATATAAATTTACCCCAGTACTTGTCTCTTTTACTATACCCACATTAATTTCTTGTAATTTTACAGCATCTTTATCCCAATAATTTGGGTTTTTCTTTAACTGGTAACTTTGTTCATGTTTCCATTCACTCATTGTAAATGGTCCATTGTACAATAATTTATCTGCTTCTAATCCGTATTTATCCCCTTGTCCTTTTACATACTTTTCATTTAATGGGAAGAATGTAGGGAACGAAGTAAGCTCAAGGAAATAAGGTGCTGGTTGCTCTAATTCTACTACCAACGTTTTATCATCCTTCGCTTTAACACCTAATTGATCCGACGGTACTTCTCCTTTATTTACTTTCTGTGCATTTTTCACATCAAATAAAATAAATGCATATTCTGCTGCTATTGCTTTATCTAATGTACGTTGCCATGCATATACAAAATCTTGTGCTCGAACTGGATCACCATTTGACCATTTTGCATCACGTAATTCAAATGTATATGTCTTTTTATCTTCACTAATCTTCACGTCTTTGGCCATACCTGGAGTTGGTTTATTATCTTTATCTAGACGATATAATCCTTCCATTGCATTTACAAATACACGGAAAGATACAGAATCTGTTGATTTAGATGTATCCATTGAAGGAATTTCAGCTGTTTCTAGCAAATTTAATACTTGCTTATCTGCTACTCCCTTACCTGCTTCTTTCTTTGTTGTAGATGCCTTCTCCCCATTTCCGCAACCTGCAACTAATACACTAGTCGATAATGCAACTACAGCAATCGTTGTTACCTTTCTCTTCATTCTTCCTTCCCCCAATCTATATGTATAAATGAAAGCCAGTATAATATATATTATTATACAAAAGATTCAGAGTATTTCAAATATTATTTTTTAAAAACAAAAAAGAAGCAGCTAGAACGTGCTTTCCATCCGCTTCTTTTTCTATCACTTTTACTTGCAATCCATCCTCTATTTCAAATGGATTTTGAACCTTGAATATTTCTTCCATCATCTTCAAAAACTCTTCTTCATTTTTAGATTCACCATTAATCGTAAGGGAGTATGGCTCAACTTCACTCAATTTATAATCAACAATAAATTGAATTGTAACTTTTTGTCTTGGCATCCCTGGGCTGTATCCTTGAAATTCTACTAATTCCATACCTTCCGAACCTCGATAATATATCCACCCTGAATTTTGAAAATAGCTTTCAAACGATTCACCAATCGAAAAGAACGGATATTCATAAAGCGAACTTGTACGTACTTTTTGTATAATATCTCGATCAGTCGGAAAAAAGAAATGACTGAAAAAAATACTAGCAACTGCTAAAATAGTAACAATTGTTGCTCCCATTTTACTCGTTCCACCACTATCACGGATGAGATAATTTTCAACCGATTCATCTTTAATTCCCCGTGCTTTTATTCGATATATACGCCTTTCTGCAAATTGATAAAATAATCCATTTGCAAAAATCCCCATCCCAAATAGAATGAAAACGAGTAATAAAAACGTGAGAGGCACCATATTAATGATTGGCAATGCTACGTTGAACCCCATATAATAAGAAAATGCATCACATGCTACTAATAACAGTATAAATAAAGCAGCAGGTAAGTAATACTTACGATATCCAAGCCAACCTACATTGAAAATAGCTGCCAGACCATTCCAGCTCCACCTAGCAATTCGCTTATTCTCAAGCTCCCATTTTCTTTTGTAATATGGATATTGTCTCCCTACATATACTTCTAATTCTTTGTCTATTAGCGAGCTTTCTTCACCTTGTTCATTATGCAAGTTTCTTTGACAATTCGCACAATTCAACTGATCATTAATACAAGGTCGCCCACAATTTATACATTTCAAAACAATCCCTCTTTCCATCCATACTTCATTTTAAAATGCCTTCATGCTTCAATAACCACTCTTTCCTCCATAAACCACCCGCATACCCAACAAGTTTTCCACTCTTTCCTATTACACGGTGACATGGAACGATAATTGAAATTGGATTCCGGCTATTTGCCCCTCCTATCGCCCGTACAGCTTTCGTATTACCAACCTTCTCCGCAATATCTAAATATGAAGCACTTACGCCATATGGTACAGTGTAAAGTGCATCCCATACATTCTTTTGGAATAGTGTTCCTTCAGCAGACAATGGAACTGTAAACTCTTTTCTTTCTCCTTTAAAATATTCATCCAGCTCATTTATACATTGATCTATCATTCCATTTGTATTTTCTTCTTGTCTTTCATCAACAAATATAACAGACGTAATTCCTTCTTCGTTCGCTGTAATTTCTAACAAACCTAATTCACTATCATAATAAGCCTGGTACATATGTCATCCTCCAATTCATTACATATCATTTATTGTAACACGAATAGACGAAATTTTTCGTATAAGCGTTTTATTAGAGAAACAAAAAAGAGAATGATACAATGTAAGAAAATTCAATTAAGTAGCATATTAACATCGCAATTGGTGCGGTAGGATTAATTACAACCGGATCACAAGCAGAGCAAATTTTAAATAATGACGAAGCAGATTTAATTTTTATCGGACGCGAGTTACTTCGTAATCCATACTTCCCAAGAATAGCAGCCAATGAACTTGGCTTTGAATCAAAAGAACCATATCAGTACCGACGAGTACCCGGGAACATTAAATCTAATAAATAAAACCGAGAAGTTATTCTTCTCGGTTTTATTTATTTTATCTCTATAATATCGTTTGAACTATAAATATGAATACCAGATTCTTCACGCAGCGCTGTTATATACATTCCTTTCGCCACATCTTTAGCAGAAATTGGTTTATACTTTTTAAAAGCCCCTTTAAATATAAACGGAAGAATACGAGATAATTTCTCAGCCATTCTTTCCCCAAAACGATACTCTTGTCGATTTCCTACTAATAATGACGGCCTGAAAATATGTATGCCACCAATAACTAGCTTTTTCAGCTCCTCTTCCATTTTCCCCTTCACTTGCGAGTAAAAGAAAAGTGATTTAGGATTTGCTCCCATTGATGAAATAACAAGAAAATTTTGCACGCCTTGTTTTTCAGCTAAGCAGGCAGCTCGCAATGTATATTCATAATCTACTTTTTTAAAATTCGCCTTCGACTTCGCTTTTTTTATCGTTGTTCCTAAACAACTAAAAACATCATCTACTGCAAAAAATTCTTTATATTCCTCTAATACTGAAAAATCCACCTGTTTCTGCTGCAATTTCTCATGCTGTAATTGTAATGGTTCCCTTACAAAAATAGTAACCGAATCGTAGTAATCTGAGTCAAGTAATAGACGTGTTATTTCTTGTCCAACTAATCCACTTGCACCAAGTACTAACGCTGTTCGTTCATTCATATATATGCATACCTCTTTATTTACTTTTCTCTCCTATAGCTAATCGTCGCTAACAGGAGTTTCCGTTCCCCCATTTTACCATAAGTAAAGCACTATGCGTATGCATAGTGCTTTACTTACTCTTTTTTCTTTTCTTTTTCTTCCGCTGGCAATTTCGTAATTGTTGTAGCATCTCCTAAATTACTTATTAATCTCCTTAAAAAAATTAAAACAAAAGATAATGGCAATACTACGGCAAGTATTAATAAGATAGCCTCCATGAAGTAACCCAAGCACTCATCCCCTTTTTTCTGCTCCCTCCCAATATATGAAAGTAACATTGTCACATATGCACCAATCATAAAAATTAATACCGTTCTTTTTGACAAATTTATAACAAAAACAAATCGTAATGATTATTATTTATTGCAACTTTCATAAAGATGTATTATACTAGGTTCGCAAACTAAAACGTAATTATTCCGTTTTGTATTAAAACGATATTTTCTTCTTATATTTGGAGAAAATATAATTGTAAAAAAGAAAAGAGGAGAATTATAT
>NZ_JBFPJI010000091.1:0-12231 GCF_040838205.1 Bacillus sp. S4 | reverse complement strand
CTTGATTTTTCAGGGCTTTTTTATTAAACTGTCCATTTTATAGGGTACAGTTCAATTTCGGAAGGTTTCTTTTATTTTTCTTTATTTGCTTTTTTAGAAGGTCTTTGTCTAAGGAATTGAGATAGCATATACAAAATATATAGTGGAATGGCAATGAATAAGAAAACAGAAAAATTACCAAAACCTGTTTGGTACATTGTGATAATACTTCCAACTAAAAATAGTGTAATAATTATGCTATATCGTGGAATTGGTACATCTTTTAAACTTGGGATGCGAATTCGGCTCACCATTAAAAATGCGAACGTTACAAATACTGTAATAAGAACGATTTTTGGAATGGTATTTGAAAATAATGTTAGGAAAGCGACAAGCCCTCCAGCTGCAGTAATCGGAACTCCAGTGAAATATTTCATGGAAGTAGAAGATGGTGTTACATTAAATCGTGCTAAGCGATATGCTCCGAACAGTGGGAATAATCCCGCTATGTATAGTCCAATGATTCCGTAGTTGGAAAAAGATGTGTAATACATTAAAACAGCAGGTGCTGCGCCAAATGTTACAACATCTGCGAGTGAATCAAGCTCTTTTCCCATTTGTGAATCAACGCGTAATAAACGAGCAACACGACCATCAAGACTATCTAACATCATCCCGATAAGTACTAAAATAGCAGCTGATTTATAATATCCTAAAGATGCATAGCCGATTGACAAGAATCCGCTATATAAATTTCCGAGCGTAAATAAGTTTGGAATAGCTGCTCTATACAAAATCTGATCCCTTGCTTTCTGTTATAAATTCTTAATTAGTGTACGAAAGTTTACTTATTTTATCATACCATAAATTTCTTTCTCATACGAAAGAAATTCCCAATTTGTGAAAGATTTGAAGTGTAAGTAAAAAAGAAGCAACTTTTCACAAAGTTGCTTCCTACATTATTCAAATTTCGTTGTCATCGTTCCAGTTTTAAATCGATTGTTAGGATCGAATCTTAATAAATCTCCATAAATCAGTTTGTCAGAGAGTTTTAAATCTGTTTTTGCTTTTTCAATATACGGCTGACACAGTGCTACATCTGCCTCTTCACCTGAGCTTCTTTTGTAGCACATATTTTTTGTATACACATAATCCTCTGTTACAAAACTACCATCTCGCATTACCATAAGTGGATCTTTTTCTTTTATAAATAAGTCAGTTCCAAATTCAACTGATTGATTCGTTTTAATACCAAGTAAATGAAGCAGCGTTGGTTTAATATCAATTTGTCCTGATACTTTAGAGATAACTTTTCCTTCTTGACCTGGTACATGAATAATGAGGGGGACGCGCTGTAATTGCATAGAATCAAATGGTGTAATAGCGTCTTTCCCAAGGAACTGAGCCATAGCTGCATTATGGTTTTCGGAAATGCCGTAGTGATCCCCATAAATGACAATAACGGAATTGTCGTATAGTCCTTCTTCTTTTAATTGGTTAATGAATAATTTGAGAGCTTCATCCGTGTAGCGAACCGTTGGGAAATAGCGGTTTAGAACACCGCTTTCCGAATTAAACTCATCAACATATTGATCTTCTGGACTTAAGAGAAACGGAAAATGATTTGTTAAAGTAATAAATTTCGTATAGAACGGTTGCGGTAAAGATTTTAACTTTGGAATAGATTGTTCAAAGAACTCTTTATCTTTTAATCCCCAACCGACAGACATTTGTTCAGTGCCTACGTAATCATTTAAATTAAAATAACGATCATATCCAAGTGCAGGATACATTACATCACGATTCCAAAATGTTTTATCGTTTGAATGGAAGACAGCGGAAGAATATCCGTATTTCTTTAACTGTTCGGGTGTGGCAGTATATTCATTTGTTGCATGAGTAAAGAATACAGAACCACGGTCTAACGGATAAAGTGAGTTTTCAACGATAAATTCAGCATCGGAAGTTTTACCTTGTCCTGTTTGATGATAGAAGTTATCGAAGTAAAAACTATCTTTTATAAACTGATTTAAAAATGGAGTAATCTCTTTTCCATTTATTTTTTTATTAATAACAAAACTTTGTGTAGACTCCATTGAAATTAAAATTACATTTTTACCTTTTGCAGCTCCAAATAAGTTTTTATCGACTTGCTTATCTTTTGCGTCAGTATAATTTTTAATTTCGGAGAATCCGTCGCCACTTGCAAATACACGTTCAGCCGAAGATTTAGATTGAAGTGTAATATCGAATAGATGATATGTGTATAAACCTAAGTTTTTCACGACAGTTTGACGATCAAATGAGCGTGAGAACATTTGTGGTTTATAAATAACTGAAACAGTAATTTGCAGTGCCAATAGCGCTGTTACACCACTAAAGAAAGTCCGTTTCTCAGAACGAGAAAGTGGCGTCCTGTCACAAAATGATGGGAATTTACGTGAAATAAACATTAAAATAATTGCATCTGCAAATAAAAGTAATGTCTTGTACGTAAAGAGCTCTTTAATGCTCGTTCCTAAGTCAGCCATATTATTTGTTTGGAATAAAACAGGAAAAGTAACAAAATCGTTATAGAACCCGTAAAACATTGCATTTCCAAATAAAATAAATGACAGTATAAAACTAATTCCAATAATAATTCGGTTTCGGTACTTAGATGCAAGTAAAGCTAAACCGAAAAATAAAAGTAATGAAGCTAGTGGATTAATAAAAAGCATAAATTCTTCAAAGAAATTATCAATTTTAATATCAAATGCTAGCTTGTACACAATATATGTTTTAATCCATAATAAAACGACTGCAACGAGTGCAAATCGTAATTTTGGAAACAGATGTTGTAGCATAATATACTCCTCTCTTAAAAGCATGACAGTTCCTGTGAGTTTGTTTGAAAATCGTCTCACTATATATATACGAACAGTCCTTTATTATTATGATTATTATACTATGAGTATCATTATACGAAAATAAAGGAGAGTTGTGGGCTTTTTTTGCAACAATTGAGTAGAAAAAGCGAAGTGGGAGACAATAAAATGGAATTTCTATGTATGATTATTATCATTCGTTAAACATGGAAAGTATCGCGTAATGATACGGAGGTTATGATGCGGAAATTATTATATTTTATAGTATGCATTAGTTTTATGCTTTTTGTTTCACCGAGTGTATCAGTAGCACAATATGATGCACCGCTCATGGAAGATGCTCTTTATTCTGTGTTATTTCCAAAAATGAATGAAGCGATTGAGAAACAATATGGAAAATTAAAACCGTTTGATTGTCCCAAAATTATTAGTCTAAAAAAACTTTATAGCGGTACATATTTATTTCAAGCAGTAATTGAAATAACGAAATATGAATCAGGAATAGGTGGAAAAGTACTTCCGCCGTTTGAGAAGATAAGTATGACGTTTAACAATGAAGAAGGAGAATGGACTGTTACAAAAATTTCTATAAAGCGCTTACCAAATGATACGAAATTAAACTGTAAAAAAACAATATAAAAAATTGTTTGACAAATAAAATGGTCCTTTGGTATTGTTAATAGCAACAATTAGATGTTTGAAAATTAAATAGACTTACCTCATCTACTCTCAAAGGTAGAGGCCGCGATAGGAAAGAGTAAGCTATGGGAGATTTAGTGGAATCTGTGATCATAGGTTGAAAGGGACTATTGCCGAAATATAAGAATGACCACGTTATTCATATATTGGGACTGCATTGAATAAATGTAGTACTGTCATAATATTTATTTTATGGAGAGCTATTTGGAGATGTTGATGCGGTTTCTTATTTTGAGAAGATAACAACTTGTTTATTTTTTCAATATATATTTTTCCTAATAAGAAACGCGTGTGAACATTGTTCCGCGCGTTTTTTGTCTATCTAAAAACGTGCTGCAATGAATAGAAGATTGGGGTTATGAGTTTTAGAGGAAATAAGGGAGGAATTCAAATGTATTTACACGGCACAAGCCGAATCAATGGGCAAGGACACTTAGAAATTGGAGGGTGCGATACGACGCAACTAGCAAAACAATACGGAACACCACTTTATGTATACGATGAAGAGTCTATTCGAGGAAAATGTCGTGCGTTTCATCGTGCTTTTAAAGAAAGTGGTTTCTCTTATCAAGTAGCATATGCTAGCAAGGCGTTCTTGTGCATGGAGATGTGCCGAGTAGCTCGTGAAGAAAATATGTCTTTAGACGTTGTCTCTGGAGGAGAATTATATACTGCACTCCAAGCAGGATTTCCGGCTTCGCGCATTCATTTTCACGGAAATAATAAAACAGAAGAAGAAATGATTATGGCTCTTCAGGCAAATATTGGTTGTTTTGTGGTAGATAATTTCTTTGAATTAGAAATTTTACATGATTTAGCAGTGCAACATGGGAAATTTGTGAACATATTAATCCGTGTAACGCCCGGAGTAGAGGCACATACACACGAATATATAACAACAGGTCAAGAGGATTCGAAGTTTGGATTTGGTGTTTCAAATGGTCAAGCGATGCAAGCAATTGAGCTAGCTTTGCAAAAATCAAATTATAATGTGCTAGGAATTCACTCGCACATCGGATCACAAATATTCGAAACGGCTGGTTTTGTTCGAGCAATTGAAGTACTACGTCAATTTTTAGAAGAAGTGAGAGAGCGAACAAACTATGTGGTGAAAGTATTAAATGTCGGCGGAGGTTTCGGTATACGTTATACGGAGTCTGATACACCGTTAACACTTGAAACGTATGTGCACGCTGTAACAAGTACGGTGAGAGAGCAGTTTACAGTATGTGAATACCCGCTTCCAGAAATATGGATTGAACCAGGTCGTAGTATTGTAGGTGATGCGGGAACAACAATTTATACAGTCGGAGCGGTGAAAGAGATTCCAGGCATAAGAAAATATGTTTCAGTCGATGGTGGGATGACAGATAATTTAAGGCCGGCTCTATATGGAGCACGTTATGAGGCGATGTTGGCGAATCGAGGGAATGATGAAAATGAGGAACTTGTTTCGATTGCTGGGAAATGTTGTGAAAGTGGAGATATGCTGATTTGGGATATTAATCTTCCTAAAGTTGCTTCTTCTGATTTACTAGCGATTTCTTGTACAGGGGCATATGGGTACTCGATGGCTAATAATTATAATCGTATTCGTAGACCGGCTGTAGTCTTTGCAAAGGGCGGAACATCACAAATTGTTGTAGAACGTGAAACATATGAAAATATTATTGGGAACGATCGCATACGTATTAAAGAACTTGTTTAAATATGAAAAAAGGAGTTGTTCAGGATGGGCAATTCCTTTTTTATAAAATAATTAAAATATATCGGAAAACTAGGATTGAAAAAATTCAGAATTATGATAAAATACAAATATAAAGCTTATCAAGAGAAGCTGAGGGAACTGGCCCTACGAAGCTCGGCAACCTGCTTATAGAAAGCAAGGTGCTAAATCCAGCAAAATGGAATCCATTTTGAAAGATAAGGTAAAATATATTACCGAACAGTCTTTTCGAAATGGGAAAGCTTTTTTTTATGAATAAAAAGGGGGGCTGTTTGCGTGAGCGTACGGGAACATTTTGATGAAGTGTCCGAAAAAATTCAAACGATGCTTGCTGATATGAAATATGGTTCAATTACAATTGTGGTGCAAGATGGAAAAGTGATTCAATTAGAGAAAAGTGAAAAGGTCCGTTTAAAGTAAAAAGCGCTGACTAGAAAAACTAGAGGCGGTTTTAATCTATTTTATAGATTAAAACCGTCTTTTTGCTTTTACAGGGGGAAAAAACATGTTGACGTATGAAACGTGGGAAGAAAATGGTATTTCATTTTCAGAAGAAGATGAAACGAAAGGCGCGCTATCAGTATTAAGTTGGGCTTATAAAGAATATAAAGGTGAAATTGTATATGCATGTAGCTTTGGAGTGGAAGGGATGGTTTTATTGCATCTTATAAACCAAGTAAATCCATCTGCTAAAGTTGTATTTTTAGATACAAATGTTCACTTTCAAGAAACGTACGAATTAATTAAAAAGGTACGAGAGAGATTTCCTTCATTAAATATTATAGAAAAACAGCCAGCACTTACACTTGAAGAACAGGCGAAGCTTCATGGAGAAAAATTATGGGAAAGTAATCCGAATCTCTGTTGTAAGATCAGAAAAATTTTGCCGCTAGAAAAATCATTAGCAGCCGAAAAAGCGTGGATATCAGGCCTTAGAAGGGAACAATCAGAAACGCGTAAGCATACAAAATTTGTGAATCAAGATCATCGTTTTCGGTCTATTAAAATTTGTCCGCTCATTCATTGGACTTGGAAAGAAGTTTGGCGATATGTATACAAACATAGTTTGCCGTATAATCCGCTACATGATGTTGGCTATCCAAGTATTGGGTGTGAAAAATGTACATTGCCTGTAGGAGATGGTGGCGACTCAAGAGATGGAAGATGGGCTGGGAAAATGAAGACAGAATGCGGACTTCATTTTCAATAAGATAAATCTTGAAATAAAGCTAAGAGGGGATATAAAAAGATGAGTACAACAAATAAATTAGTAAACCGTATTGATGAAACATATGACATATCGAATATTGTAAAAGAAATTGAGCTAGACAAAATTGCGCTTAGTGATTTAGAACTTCTGGCGATAGGGGGATATAGTCCACTTACAGGATTTTTAGGGAAGAGAGATTATGACTCAGTTGTAGAAACACTGCGCTTAGTAAACGGTAGTGTTTGGAGTATACCGATTGCATTACCAGTAACAGAAGAAGAAGCGGATAGATTGAAAATTGGAGAAGAAGTAAACCTGGTTAAAGATGGAACTGTATATGGTGTTATTCAAATAGAAGATATTTTTGTACCGGATAAAGAAAAAGAAGCGTTACTCGTGTATAAAACGACGGATGAGGCTCATCCAGGTGTGAAAAAATTGTACGATCGACCGAACGTTTACGTTGGAGGAGCTATTATTCTAATACAACGCTCTGAAAATAATCAGTTTGCTTCTTATTATTTAGATCCAATCGAAACAAGAGAAGAATTTAAAAAACGGGGATGGAAAACAGTAGTTGGTTTCCAAACACGCAATCCTGTACATCGTGCACATGAATATATTCAAAAATCTGCACTTGAAATTGTAGATGGTCTCTTTTTAAACCCGCTCGTTGGTGAAACGAAATCAGATGATATTCCAGCTGATGTAAGGATGGAAAGTTATGAAGTATTACTGCAAAATTATTATCCAAAAGATCGCGTTTTTTTAGGGGTATTTCCCGCAGCGATGCGTTATGCAGGACCACGTGAAGCGATATTTCATGCGCTTGTAAGAAAAAATTTCGGCTGTACACATTTTATTGTAGGGCGGGATCACGCTGGAGTGGGAAATTATTACGGAACATATGAAGCGCAGGAAATCTTTACTGACTTTACGGTGGAAGAGTTAGGAATTACGCCGCTATTTTTTGAACATAGTTTTTATTGCGTTAAATGTGAGGCGATGGCTTCGACAAAAACGTGCCCACACGAGAAAGCGGACCATGTTATTTTGTCAGGTACGAAAGTAAGAGAAATGTTACGAAATGGAGAGATTCCACCAAGTGCATTTAGCCGTAAAGAAGTAGTGGAAGTGTTAATTAAAGGTTTGAAGAAAGAAGCAGTAACAGAATAGGGAGAGAACGAGATGGATACAAATATTACTTGGCATGCAGCGTCTGTTTCAAAGGAAGAGAGAAGAGTGAAGAATGGTCATCATAGTTTTGTAATTTGGTTTACAGGCTTATCAGCTTCGGGTAAATCAACAGTAGCAAATGCGGTGGCTCGGAAACTATTTGAAAACAATATCGGAAACTATGTATTAGATGGGGATAACATTCGTCACGGTTTAAATAAGGATTTAGGTTTTTCTGAAAGTGAACGTATGGAAAATATAAGGCGTATTGGTGAAGTGGCGAAGTTGTTTGTAGATGAAGGAACAGTTGTCCTTACAGCGTTTATTTCACCATATCGAGTAGATCGTAAACAAGTTAGAGACCTTTTGGCAGCAAATGAATTTATTGAAGTCTTTGTGAAGTGTCCGATTGAAGAATGTGAGAAACGTGATCCGAAAGGACTTTATAAAAAAGCGAGACAAGGTGATATTAAGCAGTTTACGGGCATTGATTCACCGTATGAGGAACCAGAACGAGAAGAATTAATTGTAGAAACGCACAAGTATTCTATTGAAGAATGTGCAGAACAAATTGTGAAGTACTTACAAGAGCGTAGTTTCATATAGGGGGATAAAAGATGAGTTATGAAAAAGTGTGGGCTAATACTGAAAAATTAAATCAAACAGAGAAAAAGAAATTAGAGAAAGACGGATTAGAAATCTTTAATGATATTCCTTACTATGCGGAGAATGGATTTGAATCTATTCCGAAAGAAGAGTGGGACGCCTTTAAATGGGCGGGATTGTATTTGCAACGACCGAAAGAAGCGGGCTATTTTATGATGCGTGTCAATATTCCTTCTGGGATTATTACAAATGCGCAGGCAGAGGTGCTAGCTTCCATCGCTGAAGATTATGGGCGTGATGTGTTAGATATTACGACAAGACAGGCGATTCAGTTTCATTGGTTAGAAATTGGGCAAATTCCGGATATTTTTAAAAGGTTAGCGAGAGTTGGTTTATCTTCAGCGGGGGCATGCGGTGATATTACGCGTAATATTACAGGTAATCCACTTGCTGGAATTGATGCGAATGAACTATTTGATACAACATCGATTGTTAAAGAAATATACGATTACTTCCAACATAATGAAGAGTTTTCTAATCTACCACGTAAATTTAAAATGTCTATTAGTTCTAACATTTATAATTCAGCAAATGCAGAGATTAACTGTGTGGCATTTACACCTGCTACGAAAGAAATAGATGGTGAGAAAAAAGTTGGTTTTCACATAAAAGTAGGCGGAGGCTTATCAGCTCGTCCGTACTTAGCGGAAGAATTAGATGTATTCGTTTTACCAGAAGAAGTGAAGGCAGTATCGATTGCAATTGCTACTATATTCCGTGATTTTGGATATCGTGAAAAACGCCACTTAGCACGCTTGAAATTTCTTGTCGCTGACTGGGGCGCTGAGAAATTTCAAGAGAAATTAGTAGAATACACAGGCCTATTGCAAAGTAAAGGGGAAAGTGCTCTCAAAGGCTGGAATGCAGGATACTTTTATGGTGTTCAAGATCAAAAACAAGAAGGATTAAAGTATGTCGGCTTTAATGTACCAGTAGGACGTTTACATGCAGAGGAAATGTTTGAGATTGCTAGAATTGCAAAGCAATATGGAAACGGGCAAATTCGTACTTGTAACTCACAAAACTTCATTATTCCGAATGTTCCGCCAGAAAATGTTGCAGGATTATTAAGTGAACCTTTGTTTGAAGCAATTTCTGCAAATCCGAAATCATTTATTGGTCATGCGGTTTCATGTACTGGTATTGAGTATTGCAATCTTGCGTTAGTAGAAACGAAAGAAAGATTACGCAAAATCGCAGAGTACTTAGATACACAAATTGCACTCGATGTTCCAGTTCGAATTCATATGGTAGGATGCCCGAATTCCTGTGGTCAACGTCAAATTGCTGATATTGGTTTGCAAGGGATAAAACTGAAAACGAAGGAAAAGGGAATCGTTGAGGCGTTTGAAATATATGTGGGCGGAACGCTATTAGACGGAGGAGCATATAACGAAAAATTAAAAGGGAAAATAGATGGAGAAGATTTGCCGGATGTTCTCGTGTCCTTTTTAAGTTATTTCCAAAAGAATAAATTACTAGCCGAAACGTTTTATGATTTCGTAGGGCGTGTTGGAGTGGAAGAATTACAAATTGTACTAAATCGTGTATTAGAAGAAGTAATAGCGTCTTAGGAGGGACAATATGGATTTATATCGATTTGAAGCTGTAATAGCGAATAGTGTTGTTCCAATAGTCGTTGTTGCTCAAAGTGAAGAACAGGCATTTAAGCTTGCGGAGATTGAGCTTGAAAAGCATTTTTTACCGTTGCCAGAAGTAAAGGAGATTTCTTTGTTTGAAAAAAAGAAGATTCGAAAAGGTGCGGCATTTGTTGTTCATGAGTAAATAACATTGTAATACGAAAGTATTCTAACTTCCATTCATATAAAAGGATGGAAGTTTCACTTTAATAGTAGAAATGAGGAGAGATGATGGGGAAGGTTTATATCGTTGGAGCGGGTCCTGGCGATCCGGATTTAATCACTGTTAAAGGGTTGAAATGTATCGAGAAGGCAGATGTTATTTTATACGATCGCCTCGTGAATAAAGAGTTGCTTTCATACGCAAAGCCTGAAGCGGATTTAATTTATTGCGGGAAACTCCCGAATTATCACACGATGAAGCAAGAGACAATTAACACATTTCTTATTAAATATGCGAAGAAAGGAAAAGTTGTAACGAGGCTTAAGGGCGGGGATCCATTTGTATTTGGAAGAGGTGGAGAAGAAGCTGAAGCATTAGCCAAACAAGGTATCCCATTTGAAATTATTCCTGGTATTTCAGCTGGTATAGCCGCTCCTGCTTACGCTGGTATTCCAGTAACGCACCGCGATGCAAGTGCAAGTTTTGCTATTGTGACAGGACATAGAAAAGAGGATGCTGAAGAGGAAGTGAAGTGGGGAAATTTAGCGAAAGGTGTAGATACATTAGCGGTCTATATGGGGGTTAGTAATTTACCTTACATATGTGAACAACTAATAAAACATGGAAAAGATCAAAGCACACCTGCCGCTATTATTGAGTGGGGAACGACATCTATGCAGCGTACTGTTACAGCGACGTTAGGAACAATTGTAGATGTTGCTAAAAAAGAACAAATTCAAAATCCGAGTATGATTGTTATTGGAGAAGTTGTCCGTTTTAGAGAAAAGATACATTGGTTTGAGAAACAAGCGGAAAATGCATATCCAGTAAGCGGAGTATTGTAAAATGAAGGCTGTATTATATATATGTCATGGAAGCCGTTTGAAAGCAGCAAAAGAAGAAGCCGTTGCATTTATTACGTCATGTATGAACCGTGTAGAGGCAAATATTCAAGAAATTTGTTTTTTAGAGCTAGCGAGTCCTTCTATTGAAGAAGGATTTCGTACATGTGTGAAGCGTGGTGCTACAGAGATTGTCGCTATTCCTGTTTTTTTATTAGCGGCAGGACATGTAAAGAAAGATATTCCGCTTGAATTACGAAAGTTAAACGAGGAATATCCGGATATCAAAATAGTGTATGGTAATCCATTTGGTGTATCAGAAGTGCTTGTAAAAGCGGTATATAACGGAAGTGGCATTCAAGACTATGAAGAAGAAGTAACACTTTTGCTTGTTGCAAGAGGGAGTAGTGATCCGGAAACTTTACAAGACATAAATTGGATTTCTTCTTTATTTCAAAAAGAAGAGAACATTAAAGAGGTGGAAGTTTGTTATTTAGCAGCTGCAGAGCCGAAGTTTGATGAGAAGTTGAAAGAAATTGTAGAACAAAAAGAACGGAACATTGTTGTGTTACCTTACTTATTATTTACAGGCTTACTCATGAAACATGTTGAGGAAGAAGTGCGTCAATATGAGTCGGAAGAGATAAAAATAAGTCCATATTTAGGAAAGAATGTAGCGTTTCGAGAGATGTTAATTCAGAAAACAGAGGAAATATTGAAGGGAGATCAATATGTATCCACTTACAGTGCGAGTTGATAAGAAACGTGTTGTTGTCATTGGTGGAGGGAAAGTAGCAGGGTTTAAAATTATTCCTTTACTAAAACAAGGTGCGGATATTGTTGTGGTAAGTACAGAATTAGATGCAAATTTAGTGAAACTTGTAGAAGAAAAGCAAATTCGTTGGTATCAAAGAGAGTATGAGAAAAGTGATATTAAAGATGCTTTTTTAGTAGTTGCAGCGACTAGCAATTCGGTACTAAATGAACAAATTGCTGAAGATGCCTCGGTAAATCAATTGGTAAATGTTATTACGAATCCGGAAAGTGGAAATGTTCATTTTCCGGCGGCGTTTCATCGTGGTTTGCTTAATGTAGCTGTTTCTACAGGAGGAGCAAGTCCGAAACTGGCAAAAAAAATTCGTGACGATATCGCAAATAAATATGATGAGACATATGAAACGTATCTTGATTTTTTATATGAAGTAAGAATAAAAGTGAAAGAATTACAAGTAGATAAGCGGCAGAGAAATATATTATTACAAG
>NZ_JBFPJI010000090.1:0-12249 GCF_040838205.1 Bacillus sp. S4 | reverse complement strand
CTCCTATACTACAAATAAGTTACATAAAACAAGGAGGTAGAAAGATGGAGGAAGTAATTGGAGAAGTTGTAGCAGGGATTTGTGAATTTGTAGTTGAAGTTACGGTGGATGTTTTAGGAGATTTAGTTTCCGGAAATGATGAAGAGAAAGAAACATTATAAAATTTGTAGAAAGTTTAAAGATAAACAATGTGTAAAAGCTGATTTCTAAAGGGAAGTCAGCTTTTATATTTTTTACATTATATTAATAATATTTAAATATTCATCTGTTATGATGTTAATGAAACCAATAAAGGAGCTGATTGATATGAATATGCCTAATTCTAGTAAGATTGTGGCGAATATAAATGAAAAGGAATATCACTTTATTGTTCGTATACATCCACTTGCAGGAAAGATTATAGCGCTATTTGAAAATGGGAAAGAATATGGTTTGCTTGATAAGCAAATCGCTAGTAGGAATAAATTTATTAGGTCAGAACTTACTAAGTTGGAGCATTTCAACATAGATATTCTTTATGATAGTCCTGGGTGGATATGGATTGGCATGGATCAATATGGATTTCATGCAAGAGAGGCTACTAATAGCGAAGTAGAAGTTCTTGTGAAGTTACAGGGGGATTAAGCTATTTAGACGTGTAAGAAGATCCTCAAATATAAGAGATACTTTGTGGGGTTGTGGGATAAGTTCCCATAACCTTTTTTGTTTTGTACTTAAAAATAAAAGAGTTAAATTTTTTTGATAGAAGGTCTCTAATAGAAGAGACGAGACTAAAAGAGGATTTGAAATTATATAGAGAGAACTTATAAATTAAATATAATATTTTATAGAAAGAAGATGATAAAAATGAGTAAAGAAGAACTTGTGAAACAACAATTTGGTAGTAATGCAGAGAAGTATGTGAAAAGTAAAATTCATGCAAATGGACCGGATTTACAATATGTAGTTCAGCAAGTTGAAACTCGTCATAATACTCGTCTTCTTGATATTGCTACTGGTGGTGGACATGTTGCAAATTTGTTAGCCCCAATGTTTAAAGAGGTAGTCGCTCTTGATTTAACAGAAAAAATGTTAGAAAAAGCAAAAGGTTTTATAGAAGGGAACGGGCATGAAAATGTATCATTTGTAGCAGGAAATGCAGAAAATTTACCATTTGCTGATGAAGCCTTTGATACAATTACATGCCGAATTGCCGCACATCACTTTGTTGATCCTTTGCAATTTATTTTTGAAGTACATCGAACGTTAGAAGATAGTGGATTATTTATATTAATTGATAACGTTTCACCAGAAAATAATGAATTTGATACATTTTATAACTTTATCGAAAAGAAGAGAGATCCGAGCCATGAACGAGCTTTGAAAAAAACAGAATGGATTACTTTATTAGAGAAACATGGTTTACAAATGCAGTCATGTCATACTTTTGACAAGAAGTTCGATTTTGATTGGTGGTGCGATATGATGGATGTACCTATGCAAAAACGTGTAAAGTTAACAGAGTGTATGATGAAAACATCAAATGAAATGCAGGGATTTTTCAAAATTCAATTTGAAAACAATAAAATAGAATCGTTCTATACTGAAATGGCACTGTTCATATGTAAAAAAAGTTCAACATTAAAAAGATAAATTTCTTGCAGTCTTTCTGATGTACGATATACTTAGTACAGATAAAATGAGAATTGAGGAATAGCAATAATGATTCGTGTACGTATTGAGGGAACTGAGGAAGAGATGCTTGAATTTTTAGAGAAAATGCCTGACATTCCTGGGTTTGAAAAAACACATATGAGAGAACCGAGAAAAGGGAATAATCCGAAATATGATTCAAGCAAAAATGTACTAGCATATTTATCGTATAAGAAGATTGAAGTCGCCAATAAATAGGCGGCTTTTTTAATTATCTCCGTTTCACCGCCTTGTCTTTTTTGCATAATAATGATAGTAGATTATGCTGGAGAGGGGTGAGAAAAGTTAATAAAAAAATAATCTTTTTCGGAGATTTTGGTATTGATGATGCAGTAACGTTAATTTATGCGAATAAAACATGCAAATTAGATATTATAGGTATCGTTACAGAGTATGGAAATGTATCAAGAGAAATTGTAACGGAAAATGTTTATTTTTTAGAAAGATACTATGCTACAAAAGTGAAGATTATTGAAGGTGCCAGTAGACCGATGACAGCTGAAGAACCTTTATTTTTTCCTGAAATTCATGGGGATCACGGTTTAGGTCCAATTATTCCACCGAAAATGAGAATTTGTGAAAGAGAAATTTTTTGTGAATTGATTAAATTAATTGAGCCTTGTCCAGAAGATATTATTATAGTGGCGACGGGACGATTAACAACACTTGCAACATTATTTTTATTGTACCCCAATTTAATGAATCGAGTATGTTCTTATTATATAATGGGCGGTGCTTTTCTATTTCCGGGTAATGTTACACCTGTATCAGAAGCTAATTTTTACGGCGATCCAATTGCCGCGAATATCGTTATGAAATATGCGCAAAATGCTACTATATACCCGTTAAATGTAACGCAGCGCGCTCTTATTACTCCTGAAATGGTCGATATTATTGATAAAGAAGGAACAGGACAGGCGAAACTTATTAAGCCAATGATCGATTTTTATTACGAAAACTTTTACAAAAAAGAATATCCAGGTATTGCTGGGAGTCCGATTCACGATTTACTTCCGTTCATTTCATTTATAAATGATGATATTTTTGAATATAAAAAATCAGCAGTTTGAATAAGTACGACAAATGATGTAACGAGAGGGCAAAGTGTTGCAGATTTTAGAAGAATAGCTGAGCCAACGACGTTTGATAATCGTCCTATACAAAGAATTGCCGTTGAATTTAATTATCAAGCGTTTAAAGACGAATTTATGAGAACAATATTGAAGCCAGATGGTCCTTAATATGTTGAGCAGATTTGAATGATTTTCATAAGACGAATAACTTATGAAAAATGTAACATAACTAATGGTAAGCAATTGTTTCTGATTATAATTTTATTGTTCAAAAATAAAGGAGGTAAATATATGATTTGGTATTTAATCGTCGGTGGTATTTTAGGATGGTTTGCAAGTCTGATCACAGGAAAGGATGTACCGGGCGGTGTAATTGGTAATATTATTGCTGGTATTATCGGTTCTTGGCTTGGTTCGTTGTTACTTGGTAAATTCGGTCCTGTTATTGGCGGATTTGCAATTATTCCAGCTTTAATAGGTGCGGTCATATTAATTTTCATTGTGAGCTTCTTATTACGAGCTATACGGAAATAAATAGTAAGGGGCTGTTTACATTTGTGAGCAGTCCCTTTGTATTATGTTGTTTAATCTGTTATGCTACTTTTATACAATCAGGAGGTGTCAGCATTGAAATCATTTACAGTAAATTTTCATCAAGAGGATAATGCAAAGGCAACAACAGTACATAAATTAAGTGAAGAGGACTTCGATAAAGCAACAGAAAAAGGTACTCGTCATCTATTTGATTTAGATACAAACGTTGGTTTCTTCGTATTCTTTGATGCTGAAGATGCAGAAGGAAACGAGCAATACTTAATGTTACAATATGAAGGAGATCATGAAGAACCAAGTGCTTGCTACGGATTTGATTTGAAATTGTTCTATCAATTTTTAGCACTATACTTAAATGATCTTGAATTCCAAGGTGAGACAAATGAAGAAGAGGAAGAAAATGGTCCAATTCATCATTTAGCGCATTTACTTTACCATATCGTTGAAGATGGTAAATCTATCGAAGTATAAAATACATATTTGAAGCTGTCCTTTAATAGGGCAGTTTTTTTAATTTTATTAAGATATTATTTCAAGTGCCATTCCCTCAAGCCTTATAGGTTAAACAAGTTGAGAGTGGAAATTCAATCGTTACGGGGGCTGTTTATTCCTGCTATGTTTCAGTTGCAACACCACTAACTGTCGTTTTATTAATTGAAATGAGCTTTTGTGACAGCGCATGTCAAGTAATAAAAGAAGGATATAACAATTAAGGTGAGAAAGTGTATACAAGGAGATCAATAAGAGGATTAATAATACAATTCCAAGCTTTTTAAAACTTTCGTAAACCGAAGTACTTCCTTTATGGACCAAAAATAATTTAAGGGACAGTGTTATGGAATGGTTGCAAAAGTGAATATGTTGAAGAGGGAGGCTGAAAATGATGAAAGTATATATGAAAGTGCTTATATTATTCCTAACTTTAACGTGTGTAGCTGTTTTAACCGCGTGTAATAACGCTGAGGAAAAGAAACAAACGAATTCAACATCAGAAAATAGTACGGAAAAAAAGAGCGATACGTCAGAAACCAGTAAAAAGAATGAGGACACCGCTCCAAAAACAGAGAAAGAACCTATGGAAAAACCAAAAGATCAAGATTCAGCAAAACCTACAGCAGATTCTAATTCGAAAAATACAGTGCTTAATCAAAAATCAATTAACCATGTAAAAGATTTATTTGAGCAAGCGAAAGAAGGTAAAGTACCTAATGTACCATATGCAGCACATACAGGTGATATCGAGGAAATAGAAAAAGCGTGGGGAAAAGCAGATAAAACTGATCAAGCAGGGAACGGGACGTATGCGACTTTTACAAGTAAAAATGTTGCATTTGGCTTTAATAAAGGATCACAAGTTTTTGACGTGCGATCTTACCATTCAGAACTTAAGGTGATTACGTTACAAGAAATAGAAAAGGCTTTAGGAAAACCGACGTCGATTAAAGTAAATGGTAATGACAAAATCTACGTTTATAAAGTAAATAACCAGTTTGAATTGAAATTCGTTATTCCAAATTCAACTGGTAAAGTACATCATATTTCTGTGTTTTCACCGGAGGATAGTATTAATAAAATGGCGGGTTAAATGAAAGAGCTGCTCCTATAGGGACAGCTCTTTTGCTTTGTTTCTTTCTAACGATTGAACAAAAACAGATTGAATGATACCGCCAATTATTAATAAGAAGGCACAAATATAAAATAGAGTACTACCGCTTAATTTGCTTAATAACAATGCTCCTACAAAAGGCCCGCAAGTTCTTGAAATATCCCAATGTATACCGTATATAGAAAAATATAATCCGCGACTATGACTTGGAGCCATTTGTGAAACGAATCGCAGTAAGTGATTCAAAGCGATACTTTCCCCAATTACTAAAAAGAGCAATGTGAAGAATAATGACCATATTGTTGTGGAATAGCCGTAGCCAATCGCAGCTAACGTATAGCAAGTATAGGAAATAATAATGATTTTAGGCATAGAAAATCGTTCTGACCATTTCACAAGGAAAATTTGAAGAAGCACTTCCATGACTGCTTTACAAGTTGAGATAAACACGAGTACAAATAGAAAATTTGGAAATACACTTTCGGCGAATATACGATAATTCGATTCGGTTTGAGCGTAGAAAAAACTAATCGGTAGCGTAGAAACCATAAGTCCAAACACAGCATAATGTTTCGAAATAAATTGTTTTGGCGAATATACTTCTTTCATTTTTTCATTGTCGCTTAAAAGTGGGGCAGTTTCAGGAAGCTGCGTCCAAACGAGAATGGCATATAGCGTAAGGGCTACACCTTGTAAAATAAATAAATATTCAGGATGACTATTATAGAAAAAGGCGCCGATTAATGGGCCGATTACAGAGCCAATTGCTCCCATTGTTTGCAGAACCGCAAATATTTCGGCCTGTTGTTCTTCCTTCGTTAAGTCAGCGATTTGAGCGCGCTGTGCCGGAATATATAAAGAGCGGCCAATACCATTTACGACATACAATAAGGCGAAAAAGGCGACTGATTCAGCAAGAACGAACCCGCTAACGGCGAAAGCTTGTAAAACTAATCCGAGTAACATTATTTTCTTTCGGCCGTATTTATCTGTTACACCCCCAGCGATTAATGTAAACACAATATCAGCGAGAGGCTGTAATCCGAAAAGAAGCATTGTAACTATGACATTACCATTTAAAGCTTTATTAACATGAACAATAAAAATGATAGCTAACATCGCTTCAGTCGTTCGGACTAACAATTCACCGAACAATCGAATGAGAATAGGCTTATTATAACGTTTTAAAAGATACTTCATTTTTATTTCCTCCTTTCTATATTGAAATGATAAGATGGAAGCTAGAAATGAAAAAGGGTAGAATGAAAGAGGAAGATTTTTCATCTTTTAGGGGGCGTTTTATGACTATTTTGGAGCAATATATGCACCTTTGGCTCCAGTATGGAAAAGGGAGAGCAGAGGACGAAAGATTAGAAATAACAATACAAAATATATCTGAAACTTTATTTTGTACAGAGCGAAATAGTAAATTAATCATAAAAAAATTAGAAGAATTAAATTGGATTATGTGGTTTCCAGGCCGAGGGAGAGGGAATCGTTCAAAGTTGTTATTTCAAAAACATCCACTTTCTTTAATTTTAGAAAGAGGAAAAGAAATAACGAAACAAGGGGATGTAAAAAGCGGGAGTGCATTTATTGAAAGGTATAGCTCATATTTTCCATCACTTCAAACTCAATTTCAAACTTGGATAGATTCGATATTCGGTTATCAAGTTGAGAGGACGTCTCAAGGAAGAAAAGATGTGCTACGTTTGCAAGTGCAAATGAATCTAGATATTGCATTAGACCCTGTATACGCTACGATGCGTTCGGAATGTCATATGGTAAAACATATATACGACACATTAGTGTATGTAGACGGAAATACAAACAGTGTAGAGCCAAGACTTGCGTTTTATTGGGAATATGATGACCAGAAATATATATGGACCTTCTACTTACGAAAAGGTGTTCAATTTCATAATAAAAAAGAACTAACCGCTTATGATGTTGAACAGACATTTAAACGATTCTTGAAATCGAAAAATAATCCACATGCTTGGATGTTACAGCACGTTGAAAGTTTACATATTCTTGATGACTATATTGTGCAGATTCGTTTATCTACAGATAATAAGTTGTTTTTACATGCTTTAAGTACAGAACAGTGTTCGATTGTAAATGAAGATGAAGACGGGAAGTTAATCGGTACTGGACCGTTTCGGTTATGTGAAAAGAATGAGGATGTATTCGTATTAGAAGCAAATGATTTATATTTTCGCGAGCGACCTTTTCTCGACCGAATTGAATTATGGAATGTAGAGCACAGAGTTAATACGTGCGATATATTAGCGAAAGCACGTTATAAAAATATAGAAAACCATCATAAAGAAGTATCTAGACTTGAGTCGAATGTAACTTACATTACGTTAAATACTGCAAAAGAAGGACCTATGCAAAATGTGATGTTTCGTAGAGTTTTATATAAAATTATTCATGGTAATAAAATTGTTGAAGAATTACAGGGAGAGCGCGGAGAAGTAGCGGATGAATTAGTACTCACAAAGAACGGTACAATTCAAATTAACAGGGATATACATACACTTATTAAATGCAGCTCTTACCGTAATGAAACACTGCGATTATATACATTTACAGGGCAAGATCACGTTGAAGATGCGCATTGGATACAAAAAGAATGTGCAAAATACGGAATTAAAATTGATATTGAGTTTCTTGAACAAGAAGAATTATTGCAAACAAGTACGATACAAAAGGCTGATATAATGCACGATAGTGCGACGATTAGCGAACGGATAGAAGATAGTTTACTATATATGTTTCTTACAAAAAATAGCTTTATTCATCAGCATAGCGATATAAACTTTAACGAAGTATTACAGCCTTATTTTACAGAAAATCAATTAGAGAAACGGGTGACACTGTTACGCGATATTGAGGGCACACTGTTACGTGAAATACATATCATTCCTTTATATCGTAATAAACAGCGAGTAAGTTCACACGAAAAAATACAAAATGTAATGATTAATTCACAAGGCTGGATTGATTATTACGATATATGGTTTAAAGCTTGATATATAAAGGTTCTTATGCATTTTGATGAAATGCGTAAGAACCTTTTTTTATATAAAAAGGAGGTTTGTTTTACACATTGTTACGCTACTTATTATAAAAGTTCGTTTACAGCGTAACAGTGTTATGTTACATTGTTATCAGGAAGGAGTGTTATACAGTTGAGTACAGATTTAATTTCAAAAAAAGATTTATTAGAACTAACTGGTATTTCATACGGACAGTTATATAGGTGGAAGAGAAAAAATTTAATACCGGAAGATTGGTTTGTACGGAAGTCAACGTTCACAGGCCAGGAAACATTTTTTCCGAAAGAAAAGATATTAGAACGTATTGATAAAATCCAAACGATGAAAGAGGATTTATCACTTGATGAATTAGCAAATATGTTTTCACCGAGCGTGACAGAAATTCTTTTAACAAAGGATGATTTGTTACGTAAGGGTATTGCATCAGAACCAGTCTTACAATTTTTTATAGAACAAACGAATAAAACGGCAGAGTTTCAATTTGCAGATATTCTTTACGTGTATATGTTAGAAGAACTTCTTCAATCAGGAGACGTTAGTTTAGAAGAGGGGAAAATGGTCTTACAAGTATTAAGTGAAAATTACGAAGCGATTAAGCATAAAAATTGTGACGTAATTATCGTTCGAAAGTTAGGGATTTCTACATGTTTCTTAGTTTCAAATGTGGATGATTTAATTTTTGAAAAGGGAACAAAAATTGTTTTACGTGAAGCGATTACGAAATATACCGAAGCATTAAAAACTAAACTGTTGTAGTGGAGGAGAAATCATGCGTACAGAAAATTTAATTATAAACGGTTACGGTACATCGAATGGCGGTGAGTTTCACAAAGTACAGCTAAACGGAAAAGGAACTGTTAATGGAAACGTTGAATGTGAGCAATTTGAATGTAATGGTTACGGTGCAGTTACTGGTGATTTGAAAAGTAGTAATGCAAGAATTAGCGGATCGGGTAAAGTTGATGGTACAGTTAGCGCAGAAATGATGCGAATCGATGGGAAAGCGACAATTACACAAGATGTAAAGGCGAACAGTTTAAAAATTGCAGGAAAAGGTACGATAGGTGGAAATGTCACCGGTGAAGAATTTAAAATCAATGGCCAAGCGACGATTGATGGTAATTGCGAGGTTGATGTTTTTTCTTCAGAGGGACAGTTTACGGTAGGTGGTTTATTAAGCGCAGATGAAATTAATATTAATATTCACGGTACATGTAGAGCGAAAGAAATTGGCGGTCAAACAATTAAAGTAAGACATAGATTGAGTACTTTTAGTAAACTTTTTAAAACAGTATTTGGCCTGCAGTTAGAGGCTGAATTGTTAGAAGGTGACAATATCGATATTGATTATGCTCACATTAAAACGGTAAGAGGAAACAATGTTACAGTAGGACCGAACTGTGAGATTGATCTTATTGAATATACAGGTGTACTTAATGTTGATAAAAATGCAAGTGTGAAAGAAATTAAGCAGGTTTAAAGGAAGGGAGCAATCGATATGGAAAATCAACATAGTCTTACTGTTAATGGATCAGGTAGCTCGGCAGGTGGAGATTATAATAAAGTGAAGATTCGCGGCGAAGGAACAATCTCTAATAATATGAGTTGTAATGATTTTAAAACGTATGGTACGAGTGAAGTACGTGGCAATATGAAAGCGAAAAATTATGTCGTGTATGGAGATAGTGAAGTACAGGGGAATATGGAGGCGGAATATGTAAAAGTATATGGCAATGCCCAAGTACAAGGTGACGGACAAATTAATAAAACAAAAGTTAGAGGTATGATAGAATTTAAAGGTAAGCTATCCGGTGATTTCGTAGATGTGAAAGGCGCTTTAAATGTGAAGGGAGATATAGAAGTAGAGGAATTATTACTAACTGGTGGTCTTGAAAGTGATGGTTTGCTTAATGCTGAAAATATTGAAATCTCACTTCGTTATGAAGGAAGTAAAGTGAGAGAAATCGGTGGGAAAAAGATTACAGTACGTAAAAAAGCGAGATTTATTCCTTTTACAAGTCATGCAGGAAGCCTTCAAACATCAATTATTGAGGGGGATGATATTTATTTAGAACATACAATAGCAGACGTAGTAAGAGGAAATCATGTTATAATTGGCCCTGGCTGTGAAATTAGTGTTGTAGAATATCATACTAGTTTTAACCAAAAAGGGAATTCAGTCGTAAAAGAACACAAACAAATATAAGTAGTATGAGGGAGAGCAAGAAATATGGTTGAGAAGAATAATAAACTCGGCTTCGTTGTTGCCGGTTTATTGCTGGGTATCTTAATGGCATCAATGGATAATACCATTGTCGTAACAGCAATGGGAACGATTGTTGGTGACTTAGGAGGTCTTGAAAACTTTGTATGGGTTGTTTCTGCCTATATGGTTGCAGAAATGGCAGGTATGCCGATTTTCGGTAAGTTATCAGATATGTATGGTAGAAAGAGATTCTTTATTTTCGGTTTAATCGTCTTTATGATTGGTTCGGCACTTTGTGGTACTGCTGAAAATATTACACAGTTAGGTATTTATCGTGCCATTCAAGGTATTGGCGGCGGGGCACTAGTGCCGATCGCATTTACTATCGTTTTTGATATTTTCCCTCCAGAAAAGCGCGGGAAAATGGGTGGTTTATTCGGAGCAGTATTTGGTTTATCAAGTATTTTCGGGCCGTTACTTGGCGCATATATTACAGATTATATTAGCTGGCACTGGGTATTTTACATTAACTTACCACTTGGAATTTTAGCACTTATTTTTATTACATTATTTTATAAAGAGTCACGAGTTCATAGAGAACAAAAGATTGATTGGTTTGGCGCAATTACTTTAGTTGGTGCAGTAGTTTGTTTAATGTTCGCCTTAGAATTAGGTGGCCAAAAATATGATTGGGATTCTAACTTTATTGTAAGTTTATTTGCAGGGTTCGCTATTTTAGTAATTGCCTTTATTGTTATTGAACGAAAAGTAGCAGAACCAATCATTTCATTTGAGATGTTTAAACAACGTCTGTTTGGAATGAGTACAATTATCGCCTTATGTTATGGGGCGGCATTTATGTCAGCAACTGTGTACATTCCGTTATTTATTCAAGGTGTATACGGTGGTACGGCAACAAACTCAGGCTTATTGTTATTGCCAATGATGTTAGGATCAGTAGTTACAGCACAGTTAGGTGGATTTTTAACATCAAAACTTAGCTACCGAAACATTATGATTATTTCTGCTGTAATTATGCTAATCGGATTATTCTTATTAAGTACATTAACGCCAGAAACAAGTCGTATATTATTAACAATTTATATGGTTATTATCGGCTTTGGAGTTGGTTTCTCATTCTCTGTACTAAGTATGGCTGCTATTCATAACTTCGGTATGGAGCAACGCGGTTCTGCGACTTCAACGAGTAACTTCATTCGTTCATTAGGTATGACACTTGGTATTACAATCTTCGGAATGATTCAAAGAACTGGTTTCCAGGATCAATTAGAAGAAGCGTTTAAAGGTATGAGCGGGGGAATGAATACAAACGCTTTAGGAGATTCAAGAGCTATTCTATCAGAATCGGCAAGATCTCAAATTCCGCCGCAAATATTAGATAAAATTATTGAAGCTCTTTCTAGTTCAATCGTTCAGACATTTATGTGGGCGTTAGTCCCAGCAAGTTTAGCGTTCGTATTCATTTTCTTTATGGGAAATGAGCGCATGGTATATAAGAAAGAACAAAACAAGGTGAAAAGTGAAACATCAAAAGCGTAAAGAAAAAGCTCCTTTCAATTTTGAAAGGAGCTTTTTCTTATGTACGGAGTCGAATTAGCCTTCGATAATTTCGTATTCTTCGTCTGCTAATAATAAAATGTGTGTTTTCTTACCTTTGTTTTGAACTTCAATTACATCATATGTACCTAAGTCTCTTAGCTTGCTTTGAGAAGCGTTAACCATAACTTCCATAGAATCAATTAAGATATCTTCTTCAACGTATGATTCAGGTAATGCCATATCTTCAGTATCTAATACACATGTATATAGATTTTGTAAGTTCTCAGCAGTTGGGTTTTGTTCCTCAACATCAATAATGTTTTTTACTGCTTCCATATTTTCTTCGTTTACTTGATATACTTTAATTTTAGTCATTGTTTTAATCTCCTTTATTACGTAATCTTAGAGGCTGCACCTCATTATAACGCTTTTTCATTGAAAGATGAAATTGTTATATGTATTTATAGTAAAAATTATGTGTTATTACTTATTATT
>NZ_JBFPJI010000089.1:0-12570 GCF_040838205.1 Bacillus sp. S4 | reverse complement strand
CCTATATAAATAGTATACAGCAAAATCATCTTGAAGAAAGTATGATTTGAAATATAATAGCGAATATATTCTGACAGTTTTTTTCCTCTGTAACTAACTTCTTACAAATTAGCCCATTTGTCAAGAAAAGAGACTTATAATTCACTTATCCTTTACATTTCAAAAAAAAAAAAGAAAGAGGATAGTCCTCTTTCTTTATTTCGCAAATACTCCTGAAACAATACCCATAATTTTTTGGACAACTTCTTCAATTGATAAAGAAGTTGTATCTAATTCCAATGCATCATCAGCTTTTTTCAAAGGAGAAACTTCGCGTTCTGAATCTAATTTATCACGCCTAGCAATGTCTTCTTTTAACTGCTCTAAATTAGAATCGAAACCTTTATTCATATTTTCTAAATATCTTCTTTCCGCTCTTTCTTCTACAGAAGCAAGCATAAAGATTTTCACTTCAGCATCTGGTAGTACATGTGTACCAATATCACGGCCATCCATTACTACGCCGCCTTTTTCAGCTAATTCTTGTTGACGACGTACCATTTCTTCACGAACAAGGCGATGCTTTGCTACAATAGATACGCGATTCGTCACATCTGGCGTACGAATCACTTCGGAAACATCTTGTCCATTTAAAAATACAAGTTGTGTATTTTCCCCTTGCTGAAATTCAATATTTACATTTTTTACAACTTCCATTAACTTTTCTTCATTTTCAATATCCACTTTTTGTTCAAGGGCTGCATATGTAATAGCACGGTACATTGCGCCTGTATCAATGTAAACATATGAAAGTTTTTTCGCAACAACTTTTGCAACTGTACTTTTCCCAGCAGCCGCTGGACCATCTATAGCAATCGAAATTCGTTTATCCATTGTAACACCTCATTTTTCACTTATAAAAACAAAACGAAAAGCAGGTATTCTCCCCCTGCTTCTTCTCATTTGCCTCACGTCATTAAATCCTCAATTATTGTAGCATAATCCATCATAGAAGAAAATGAAAACTACTTATTCACCTGTAAGATTTCCGCCTTATTTTGCGTGACGACACCTTCGTAATAAACAATTTTCGATAAATATTTCACTGAAGCTTTATGTATAAAAAGCAGTTGGACGAAAGAAAGACAAATAAATTGAATCAGTAATATACGAATTATAATTTTCTCCACTTTTTTCAAAAAACTCACTCCTTCCCTCTCTACACTTACACATCTCCTCTCATAAATTTCCATAAACAAAACCTAACCTAATAACCACTTACCGAAGCACACTTAAAGTAATTTATTTTATTGTCATTTTCTAACCATACTTTTATACATTTTCATTGTCGAATTTACTCAAAACATGTTATGTTCTAAATGTATTTTTCAACTTGAAAGGGGTATAAGCATTGAAAAGAATCCTAGTTTTACACACAGGTGGAACAATTGCAATGGAGGAAGATAAAGAAACTGGGGTCGTACAACCAGGTGAAAAGAATCCTCTTTTAAAATTTATTCCTGATTTAGAAGGCGATGTTGATTTAATTGTCGAAGATGTGTTCCATCTTCCATCTCCTCACATGACTCCTAGCGAAATGCTACAATTACAAGTCATCATTGACGAAAGAGTAAAACAAGACGATATTCACGGCGTAGTCATTACGCATGGTACCGATACATTAGAAGAGACAGCTTATTTTCTTGATTTAACAGTTCAAGCAACGATCCCAATCGTTGTGACAGGAGCAATGCGCTCTAGTAATGAATTAGGTGCTGATGGTCTATATAATTTCTTATCAGCTGTAAAAGTTGCTAGTAGTAATGAAGCTGCTGAAAAAGGCGTTCTAGTCGTATTAAACGACGAAATACATTGTGCTACAAATGTAACAAAAACGCACACAAGTAATGTCGCGACATTCCAAAGTCCACAGTACGGACCAATTGGCATGGTAACAAAACGTGGTGTTGTTTTCCATCATGCTTTAGTGCATCACGAAACATGCACAGTACGACAGATTTCTAAAAACGTTGTCGTTCTAAAAGCATACGCAGGTATGGATGATACATTATTATCAGCAATCGAAACACTACCAGTAGACGGAATTGTTATCGAAGCACTTGGACAAGGTAATTTACCTCCAAGAACACTTCCAAGTCTAGAACGATTAATAGGCAAAGGAATTCCTGTCGTATTAGTGTCTCGCTGTTTCAACGGTATCGTTCAAGATGTATATTCGTATGAAGGTGGTGGCAAGCAATTAAAAGATATGGGCGTTATATTCACATACGGTTTAAATGCTCAAAAGGCGCGTATTAAATTATTAGTCGCATTAGAGAATACAAATTCTCATGTAGCAATCCAAAATATGTATATGCACGATTAAAAAAGAAGCTGTCGAATTTCGACAGCTTCTTTTTATTCTTCTCTTGATGCAATGGTTTGCGCAATCGCATCTCCATGGAATCTACCGTTCTCGATAAATATTTCATTTGCGTTATTCCCAGCAGCAATTACACCTGCAATGAAAATATTTTCAGCGTTTGTTTCCATTCTATCCTCTGTATAAATCGGACGCCCTGTTTCTTCATCAATCCGAACACCCATCTTCGTTAAGAAGCTATGATCAGGATGGTAACCAGTCATCGCAAATACAAAATCATTTTTGATTGTAAATGATTCACCATCAACCGTATATGTTAATGTATGTTCAGTAATTTCTTTCACATGAGCCCCGAAATGCATTTGAACTGTCCCATTTCGTACTAACGCCTCAAATTCCGGCAAAATCCACGGCTTAATACTTGGCGAGTATTCCCCGCCACGGTATAGAACTGTTACACGTGCACCCGATTTAACAAGCTCTAACGCCGCATCTATACTTGAATTTTTACCACCTATTACAACGACATCTCGATCAAAATAAGGATGTCCTTCTTTGAAATAATGAGCTACTTTCTCAAGTTTCTCACCAGGTACATTCATATAATTCGGATTATCATAATATCCAGTTGCGACAACAATGTATTTCGCCACATATATTTCTTTGTTTCCGTCACGCTTCGTCGTTTCAACTTTAAAAACATCACCATCTTTTTGAACTTGTTCCACTCGTTCAAATGCGTTTACACGTATAGATTTACGCTTTACTACTTCACGATAATACGCGAGCGCTTGATTACGAAATGGCTTACGATTTTCTGTAATAAAAGCAACTTCACCAATTTCTAATTTTTCACTAGAGGAGAAAAATGTTTGATGAGTTGGATAATTATAAATCGCATTTACAATGTTCCCTTTTTCGATCACTAACGGATTTAACCCCACTTTTTGCAACGAAATCGCCGCTGCTAATCCGCATGGACCGCCTCCGATAATAATAACTGTTTCTTTTTGCATACTCGGTTCACTCCTAGTCTTCTACCTCTGCTTTATTTATATAAACAAGAAAAAACCTACTTACAGCAGTAGGCACCTATCTTTATTGTATTCATTTTTCATATATTTGTCATCTAAACGAAACATACATCCGATAGACATCTGCTAAAAACTGCTGAAATTTAATTCCTTGTTGCCCTAATACATTTTCAGGATCGATTTTCCGAGTAGGATCCAACGTTTTGTGTGACACAATAGCCTTTTTAGGATTTAAACCGAAATTTTGACATAAATAAGCGTGATACCACGTAAAACGAGTATACGCCTCCCAAAAGTTTACGTCGCCACCATAGCAAAGTTCAACCCCAATTGCAGCCTTATTCGCATCATAACCGAATAAATCATTATCCGTTGGCACATTGTATCGAACATGGTACGCAACTTCATTTATAGGGACAATTTCTAATATTGTTTTATCATCAATAAATGTATGCGCTGAAGCTTTCGGTTGTATTTCATTAAAGTAATCCCGATTTCCTATCGCATTGCTACCAGGGTTCCCCGTGTCATGACTTACAATAAATCTTACTTTTGAAAGAGGAATTCCTGGTCGTGAATTTCCATACCCAATATAATTACGCTCAATAGGGAACATCGCCATTACTACCAACTCCCGCTCTAAAAAATTACCTTACTTCCTTATATATGTATTCGGTGGCAATGTCCTTATGGCATTATTTCTTATGCGAAGAGAAAATCGAAAATATTTGATGTGAATACCATAAATAATACAATACTTACAGCCACTCCGTAAAAACCGTAAAACCAAACACAATCTTCTTTCGTATCTAAACCGAAAAACTTATTTACTGATTGTAATAATGATCCACGCTTACTATGATTATTTCGTAAAACTTCCACTCGTTCCACAACATCTGCTGGCATCATAAATCTTTGGTCTACTGTCATTTTCATCATTTATCTCTCCTTAAAATCGTTTCCGTTTGCTTATCTAAGGAAAGTATAGCACGTTTGTTCGTGTAGAACAAGCGTTCTTTTTGTTTTTATTTTATTTTTCACCAAGCTACGTAATAATTCCAATTACTACTGCGATAATCAGCCCTCCAACAACAAGATGCAATAAACCCTCTCCAAACATTCTAAAAATACTTGTTTTCTGAGTATTTTCAATCCTTACTATTTTACTTTCTAGTTTGGTTTACCCTTTCTTCTAATCAATCTACTCAATTCATCATTTCATTATTCATATCCAACACCTCTAACTAGTAACTTCAACAAAAAACGCGATTCCCTCAAAAGGAAATCACGTTTTCTCAAAACATTATATATTATACCCAACCTCTGAAGCGACTAGCCTCAGCCATTTTACGAACACCAATCATGTATGCAGCTAAGCGCATGTTTACTTTACGAACTTGTGATGTTTCATAGATTGAATCGAATGATTTTACCATTACTTTTTCTAAACGTTGTTCTACTTCTTCCTCAGTCCAGTAGTAACCTTGGTTATTTTGTACCCACTCAAAGTAAGATACCGTAACGCCACCAGCACTTGCTAATACGTCTGGAACAAGTAAGATACCACGATCTGTTAAGATTTTTGTTGCTTCTAATGTAGTTGGACCATTTGCAGCTTCAACTACAATTTTCGCTTTAATCTTATCAGCATTTTCTTCTGTAATTTGGTTCTCAATTGCAGCAGGAACTAAAATGTCGCAATCAAGTTCTAACAGTTCTGTATTTGAAATTGTATTATTAAATAGTTTTGTTACAGTACCGAAGCTATCGCGACGATCTAGTAAGTAGTCAATATCTAATCCATTCGGATCATGTAGTGCACCGTAAGCATCTGAAATTGCAATTACTTTCGCGCCTGCATCATGCATAAATTTAGCTAAGAAGCTACCCGCATTACCAAATCCTTGAACAACAACGCGCGCACCTTTAATATCAATGTCACGTTTTTTCGCAGCTTCACGAATACAAATTGTTACACCTTTTGCAGTCGCTGTTTCACGTCCGTGTGATCCACCTAATACAAGTGGTTTACCCGTAATAAATCCTGGTGAATTAAATTCATCGATACGGCTATACTCATCCATCATCCATGCCATAATTTGTGAGTTTGTAAATACATCTGGAGCCGGAATATCTTTTGTCGGACCAACAATTTGGCTAATTGCTCGTACATAACCGCGGCTTAATCTTTCTAATTCACGGAAAGACATCTCACGTGGGTCACAAATGATTCCACCTTTACCTCCACCATATGGTAAATCAACAATACCACATTTTAAACTCATCCAAATAGAAAGTGCTTTCACTTCATTTTCTGTTACGTTTGGATGGAAGCGAATTCCACCTTTCGTTGGACCAACAGCATCATTATGTTGCGCACGATATCCTGTAAATATTTTAACAGTCCCGTCATCCATACGAACTGGAATTTTCACTGTCATCATACGAATTGGTTCTTTCAATAATTCATATACTTCGTTTGGATAACCCAATTTTTCTAATGCTTCATTAATTACAATTTGTGTTGAATTTAACAATTCAAAATGTTGTTCCCCTTGTTGTTGTGTTTTCGTTTGAGTTCCCTTTTCGGCTACCATAGTAAGTAAACCCCCTGTAATTTCACTTGTTTAGTAAACCTTCATTGCCTAGTATACACCGTTAAATTTGGAATGCAATAGAAAACGCTAACAAATATATACAAACTATTTTGCGTTGCAAGCGTTTTCACTATTATTATAGTCCTTTTATTGCTTTTAGAAAAGTAAAATACTTAAATATTTAAATATTTTTTATTTTCATCAAAATACGTTCGATAAAACAATTATTTCATCAAAAAATACTGGTTATATTTTTAAATATAGATCGGCTAGTCTTGTTTCCTACACTTCGCTTTATAGATTTTAGATTTTCAGCTGAATAAAAATAAAACCTCAAGCTACGTTACATTAGCTGAGGTTTTGTTTTTTTACAAAGTAATTGTATATTTGTTCAATTGCTTGAGAATCCATTAATTCTTTACCATATTCCATTATGCGGTAAATTGTTGCTGTTGACGGATTACCGTATTCCGCTAAAATAGCTATAAAATCCGCCTTCAATAATTGAAATTGCTCTTCTTCTTCTATCCAAAGATAAAAACGATCATCCCACGTATACAACTTCCCATCAGTTACACCAAGGTTATATAAGCGATTTGACAAATTGATTACATCATCTAATGTAGCAAACTCGTAAAGTATATGTTCACTTTCATCAAGAGTCACTTGCATTTCAATAAACTCGTCACGGAACTCATCTTCTGTATCTACTTCGTGATTTTCTTTTGTTACAATTACAACCATACCTTGAGCTTGTAGAGAAAATACTTCAACAGCAATCGGTCCATCCGCTTCAAACCCTAATTCTTTATTCGCTTCTTGCATCATATCACGGAATAGTTGCTGTACTTTCGGTGCATTTCTCCACAAATCTTCTTTCGTTAATCCTCGTTCAGATAAATCATCAAATGTTAGGAAAATTTTAATCTTATTATAATTTAAACGTTCCAGTCTCATCTCATACCCTCCCTACGTAACCATTGCATCTAATTTTTATTATATGAAATAGAAAATAGATGGTTCTTTTCGAACGACTATTCTGACATTTTTAACCATCCATCCCATTCTTCTTTCGTGTTACCAATTAGGATATTTTGAAGATTTAATTGATCTCCAATGCCTTTTCTTCCTATAAAACCACCCGAGAGGTTTTCATTTTTTTCTTGCAATAAGTCAATAAATTCTACTGCCTCTTCAAGTTCTCGTTCATCATCAAAAGATATAAACAAATATTTAGGTTGTAATTGTTCAATAGCTAGTAAAATACCTTCTTCATCTAAACTTGTCCCCATATACATTGCTTGATATCCTTTTAGTCGTAAATACGTCGCGAAAATAAATCCTTTTAATATATTATTTCCTAAAACGAAAACTTTGTTAACGGAAGAATACACTGACGCATTATGATAGATCATTCCTAGACGTGTTTGTAAGAATGATACAACATATTTGAATTGTGACATTGTAATCTCATTATTATTTTTTAAAGATAACAACTTGTTTGCCACTTGAAGGATGATGCTTGTAACAACCTTTTCCGTTGAATATATACTAAAAACCTCGTTTAATAATGCAGAAGTTGTAATTTCATCAAATTTTAACAAAGCTTGTAGTATATCGTCCACTAAAACAACTTCTGTATCTGTAATTTTTTCTTTTTGAATGTTGTTCTGCAACCGATTCCCTTCTAATAACTGAACTGCTTGTCCAATCATCATCCCCTCAGAAACTTTATTCATTAACCATTTCAAAATATGAATATGCTCTTCTGTATATAAACGATGCCCCGCACGATTTCTCTTTGGGGCAATAATATGATAGCGTCTTTCCCATGCGCGAAGTGTACTCGGTTGAATTCCGAGTATATTCGAAACAGCTTTTATATTATATGTCCCATTTAAAGTCGGCATTATTTTCCTCCGCATAACGTAATGATATGTGTTTGGGAAGGTGCCCGAAAACGAAGAGGGAGTAATGTTGTTCCATACCCATTACTAACAAAGAGAGTCGTATTAGAATGCTTATATACACCACCCTTTAAATGCTTTTCAGATGGAAACAACCGAATCTGACCTCCATGTGTATGTCCACTTAATACGAGCGAAATTTGTTCTTTACCAGACATTTTCTTTATTATATCTGGGTTGTGACTAATTAAAATGCGAAAACCTTCTTCTTTACAATCAGACAACGCTAAATCTAAACGATCTCGTTCTAATCCAACATCATCGATACCGAGTAAGCAAATTTTCTCTCCTAATTCAGACTCAAATACAACTCTTGTATTATCTAATACCTTCACATTATTTTCTATTAATAAAGCATCCAATTCGTGATATTCAATTTCATAATCATTATTTCCCCATACAAAATATACAGGGGCTATTTCTCTTAACTTTTGAATATTTAAAGAGATTTGCGATAAAGGTACTCCTTTTTCAGCTAAATCGCCGCCAATAATTACGATATCTGCTTTTCCTTTCACTCGTTCAATTAGCGAGCTAGAAACGATCCTTCTATGAATATCCGAAATAAAAAAAACTTTAACTTTTTGAAAACTTTCCGGAAATTCTTCGAATACTAAAGTATGTTCCAACACTGTATTACGCATCGCTTCTTTATACATTCCAAG
This sequence comes from Bacillus sp. S4, assembly GCF_040838205.1. Classification (NCBI taxonomy): domain Bacteria; kingdom Bacillati; phylum Bacillota; class Bacilli; order Caryophanales; family Bacillaceae; genus Bacillus; species Bacillus sp. S4. Next base: position 3,945 of record NZ_JBFPJI010000089.1, on the reverse strand, counting down.
AAGACATACAAAACCAATGCATATGAGAGTACATAATAATATAATCCATGACATATATTTTTTACTCTCCCTCCTCGTAAAGTATAGTCCTTAATTTTATGTGAAGCTATATCACTCATTTAGCTAACTCTCATACTTCGTGGACTTATCTTTTATAGGAATTTTCAATTCTTGTCCTACTTTCACTTCATCTTCTTGTAAATCATTATACTTTTTTATTATTTCTATCCCATTTTCATCTGAGAAATATTGCTTCGCTATACTTTCTAAAGTTTCTCCATCTTTCACAACATGAGTTGCTACTTTCTCAGACTGCTTCTTTGATTCAGTCTGAGCTGAATCAAAGAAAATCACTTCAAACGCACTTTTCTCAGCATTATTACTATCACTTTTTACCTGTATATACTTATCCGTATACCATAGGATACTAATAGGTAACAATATGAACAAAAATGTTAACACTCGGACGAAAATGTGATTTATTTTAAACTTTGGTTTTTTCTCTTTATTTCTATGAATTTCACTACGCGGCGGTAAACCTTCATCTTCTTCCACTTGCTCAACTTCTAACTCCTCTTCAAAATCAGGAATTCGTTTTCTCATGTTGTTCACCACCACCTTCCATTTATTTTCTTAATTGGAGCCCCATTATAAAATCAACAAGAAAGTGTGCAAAGATTGTTATAAACAAATTTCCTGTCCACTCGAATACATAACCAAAAACAAAACTAATAAAGCAGACGAAACAAAATAAAAAAGGCTTCGTTATATACCGAATATGTAACACAGCAAAAATTAAACTCGCTATTACAATTCCGAAATGAGTCTGCACTACACCTCTAAATAAAAACTCTTCCGCAAAACCAATAATAAACGTGATAAAGAGTAAATGCATGACAGAAATTCCTTGAAACATTCTATCGTTAATGCCACCATCATCAAACCAAGATTCTGGAAACACTCGCATTGCAACATAATCTAATAACACAATACAGATCGCTAACAAGCTACCTATTACAAGTATAGAAACCGGTTCCCATTTCCACAAACTATAAACTTCTCTTTTATCTTGAAATAATATATATGCTAGTAAACAACCGATACCAAGAATGATTAGTTGTGTTATGTAGAGATTCAGTCTTATTTCTCTTGGACTCATATCTTCAACATTATGCCTTTGAATGTTCATCATTCCTCCATCTTCCCTAGGCCGAAAAGCTTTTGTAACTCTGTTTCCCAATTATAGTCGAAAACTAACTGTTGCGCTCGTCTTTTTTTATAATCCGTTTTTGTAATACCACAGTAATCACAACAGTTTTCTATCTCTTTTTCTTTTCTATAACCGAATTGTTGTAATAAATATTCACGTCTACATCCTTGAACTTGTATCCATGACTTCATATTTTCTAGCTCACTATATTTATTACGCAGTCTCACTTCCACTTCCGCTATTAATCTGTGCATTATTTCATCTGACAAGCTCTCTAGCATGAGATTTCGCTGTTGTATGATTCCAAGATGTTCGAGATGATAACGTGTAAAACGCCAATACTGTTCATTAAATCTTGCTGCATTATAACAAATTTCTTCGACATCTTCTAATGGTAATACTTTCGTTTGAAACATTCTTTCTTGTAATAACGAAAATAAAAATTGTATTTGCGATTTACTTGGTAATTCATCTTCAATGATTGAAATCGGCAAATCGTGATCCAATGGACTACATAATAAAATGGCTATACTCAATTCTCCATCTCTTCCCCCTCTTCCAATTTCTTGTAAATAGGAAGCTACATTTGTCGGATATTGAAAATGAATAATATATCTTGTATTCGCCTTATTTACCCCCATCCCAAAAGCACTTGTACATATTACAATTTGCAACTGGTCATTCATAAACTGTTGTTGAATTAACATACGCTCTTCATGTTCCATACCACCATGATAAAAAGCTAAACCTGTAATTCCTTTTCCTCTTAAATACTCGGTTAAACGCTCGGTCCAGGCCCTACTTGAACAATAAACAATACCAGGCCCTTGCAAATACATTACATGCTCAAAAAGCGCCTCTTTTTTTTCTTCTATTGTTTCCACAAATTGCACTTCCATCGCAATATTTGGACGATCAATTGAGTACACATGCTCAGCGATATTTTTTAGATTTAAACTTTCCGCTATATCTCGCAGTACATCCTTTGTCGCAGTTGCTGTTAATGCTAGTACTGTCGGAGATCCGATACTCTCAATTACTTTATCTAATTTTTTATAATCTGGCCGAAAATCATAGCCCCATTGTGAAATACAATGCGCTTCATCTACGACAAATAATGAAATATGAATTTTTTTCAATTCTCTTATTAGAAGTTCCGACTGCAACATCTCTGGCGATACGAAAACAAATTTATAAAAAGATAGCTTTTTCATTGCTTCTCTTTTTTCACTTAACGTCCGAAAACTATTCAATGCAATAACTCGATTTTTCACGACATACTTTAATTGCGTAACTTGGTCTTCCATTAAAGATAATAATGGTGATACAACAAGCACCGTACCCTCTTGCAGAAGCCCCGGAAGTTGATAACACATTGACTTTCCCCTTCCAGTCGGAAGCATTGCTACAACATCTTTCCCTTCCAATAAGTCCGTAATAACTCCTTTTTGCCCCGGACGAAATTCAGAATATCCAAACCACTTATATAAATATTCCTCAAGCTTCATTTATACCCTCCATCCGCGCCAATACAAGACGGACTTCAAAATAAGAGATTTCCTCTCCAACCGCTTGCTTCAACACACGCAATTTACGTGTTTGTAATGCTTCAATTACTTTTGTTACTTTTTCTATTTTTTCTTTTTCCATAAACATCTCAATAGAAAATTCTTTTTCTCGTAAAGCAATTTCTACAAAATGGTCTTCTATCGTGGCAACCTTCAAATTCCGAATTGTTGCTATTTCTTCTAAAGAGCGTCCTTGTTTCCAAAGATTATATGTTTTTTTCGTTGATAAGCTAAATAAATCAGCTTTCTCATTTGGATAAGATATAATTTCAGCTAATAATGGAAACTCATTTTCTTTATTGCGAACTTCTTGAATAAGGAAATGAATTGTACCCCAAAATAAAAAATAAACTCGAAATATATCTTGTTTCGTAATTTCCGCTAATTGTTGTAAAGTACACCCAATACGTTCATACCCAGTTAACCGATATGTTACGATTGTCGCCTCTACTGGATTATTTTTTTGTAAAAGAGTATGCATTTCCTTCCATAATCTTTTAGCCAATTCACTTCTCATATATGGTATTCCAGTGAGGAAGCGTTTCACCCACATCATTATTTCTGTATCCTGTTGAATTGGCATAAATTTCGTATTCGCCTGTTGTAAATTCGAAATGGTTTGAACGATCAATGATAATCTCCTCCAAAACGTTTCACCTATTTCACCATAGTGTAAACCATTTAAATACGTCGGAAAGGCAAAGTCACTTTCCCATTTGTTTAATTGCATGTTACCAGCAGTCGTTAACACATATGTATTATCATGTATACCTTGAACTAAATCCGTTCGTAACAACCTTGCAACTTCTTGATCATAATCAGCTCTATTTAATGACTTATAAATCCCAAACAAAAAAGAAATTTGAAACATATTCCCATCTTGTAATGTTTGCGACGATCTCTTTCCTTTTAATAAATAATAAATCGAAGAAACGGTTCTTTCACCATTCAATTGTTTTAAACAATACAATAAAGTATATTGTAGCTGCATTACCGCTTCCACCTCTCTGTCTAGCTTCATTCCTTTTTCAATATGATTGCACATTAACTGCTATTCATTTAACTTATCATATTCACACTACATGCTTGTATATATTCTATTGTATCAAACGAAATAACATTTAAGTATTTTGAAAATCTTATGAAATAATTCAAAAATAAGTTGAC
>NZ_JBFPJI010000088.1:0-12637 GCF_040838205.1 Bacillus sp. S4 | reverse complement strand
TTGTAAATTTACGGATGTTACGAATCGGGTTTTGTCTATTAGATCCATCATGGAAATATAGATGAACAGGCCCGTCTTCTCGTAATGGTTTACCTTCTTTTGAAAAACCGAGAATAGCTTTATGGGCTGTTTCTAACGGAAGTGTAATTGTATTGTCTGTGGTTTCAATTTCGACTTGAGTAGCATCTTCTAAAATTTCAGCATTTTTAAGAAATGGATGAAGTGGTATGCCAAATGTCCCGTTAATAAGCTGTTCTTTTTTATATTTCTTTATACTTTGTTGTATTGGCGGGAAGGCAGCACCATCACGGATTTCGCGATCCCAATGCTCTGAAGTATGTTTTAAGTATGTTTCTAATTCGGATGATTCTTCTCTAGTTTCATCAAAGTAAGTTGTCAAATCTATTTTTCGATCATCGAAAATCCATACAGTTGGATCGATAGTGATTGGAAAACGAACTTTTCCATTAATAAATAAAATTTCGCTCATTGTTGTTCCCCCATTTGTGTTATACTCCCACTTTTCAGTATAATAGTATTAGGCACTGTTGTCACAAAAAATGTTTCTATTGCAATTTATTAAAACTATCGCTAATATTAATAGATATGAGAGAGTAGGACGGAAACGGAGGGAATCAATTTGGCGTCTGAGACAGTATCAAATCATCAGGAAAAGGCACTAGCCCTTCTACAAGCGGATGCAGAGAAGATTTTAAGACTTATTAAGGTACAAATGGACAATCTTACAATGCCGCAATGTCCATTATATGAAGAAGTATTAGACACACAAATGTTTGGACTATCCCGCGAGGTCGATTTTGCGGTTCGCCTTGGTCTTATTGCAGAAGAACAAGGGAAAGCCATGTTAGGAGAGCTCGAACGTGAGTTGTCTGCACTTCATGAAGCATTTACAAACAAACAACAATAACGGGTTCAAATAAGGGGGCTCAAACTGAAATAGTTTGGGCTTTTTATTTGTATAATAAAGAAGGAAGAACCTATATACATATGGAATACAACAATAATTAAATTGAAACAGAAAGAGGAAATGAAATGAAAAAAGTATGGAAATCGATGGATTATTCATTATTACTTCCTCTTGTTATCTTATGTGTGTTGGGAGTTATAATGGTATATAGTTCTAGTTCCATTGTTGCGATTTCGAGGCATAACTGGCCAGCAAATTACTTTTTTAAAAAACAATTAATTGCTTTAGCTATTGGAACGATAATGTTAGCGATTATCGTTGCTATTCCTTATAAGTTGTGGAGAAAGCGAATAGTTTTGATCGCAATGGGAATAGGGAGTATTGGTCTATTATCAGCAGCCTTGATTTTCGGTAAGGACGTAAATGGTGCAAAAGGATGGATATTAGGTATACAACCAGCTGAGTTTGTGAAAATAACGGTTATTATTACGTTAGCAAACTTTTTTGCTAAGAAACAAGAAACGCAAACAGCTTTTGTACAAGGGATAATTCCTCCTCTAGCTGTTGTTGGTGGAGCGATGGGATTAATTTTACTTCAAAATGACTTAGGTACCGATTTGTTAATTGCGGGAACGGTAGGAATTATGTTTCTTTGTTCGGGAGTCCGGATTAACTTATGGATTAAACGAATTGTTTTAACTTCTATAGTGTGGATTCCGGCACTATATTTTCTCGGAAATTATGCATTAAGCCCATATCAAAAGGCACGTTTTTCAGTTTTTCTTGATCCATTTAGCGATCCGCAAAAGGATGGATTCCAATTAATAAATTCATTTATTGGAATTGCTTCAGGAGAGCTAAACGGTAGAGGGTTAGGGAACAGTGTCCAAAAATATGGCTACTTACCAGAACCGCAAACAGATTTTATTATGGCAATTATATCTGAAGAGCTAGGTTTTATTGGTGTAGCTGTTATTTTGATTTGCTTGTTACTCATTATTATTCGTTCATTTAGAATTGCACAAAAGTGTAAAGATCCGTTTGGAAGTTTAATAGCTATCGGAATTGCAAGCTTGCTTGGAGTTCAAACTTTTATAAATGTCGGTGGTATGTCGGGGTTGATACCGCTTACAGGGGTACCGTTACCGTTTGTTAGTTACGGTGGGAGTTCCTTATTAGCTAATCTACTTGCAATGGGCATATTATTAAATATTGCTAGTCAAGTCAAACGACAAGAGAAACAACAAAATGAAATGACTAAAGAAATAGAACAAGGTGGACCACATCTTGTTGTTGTAAAATAAAAAACACATTGAGCTCTAGAGTTCAATGTGTTTTTTATTTTGTTAGGTTTCAAATGTGATATAATATTGATTCTTTTAAAATAAAAAGTATATTACATTTAAGTTAATGTGATATACAATAGTGTTGTTAGAAAAGGAAGAGGTATGCTATACTATTTTTGTGAAACAAATTGATCAGAAAACTTATCATTTGTTGAAAAATAAGGTATGATGGATAAAAATAAAGTGAAGCTTTCTAAGTATAATATAATGTAGAAAGTGAAGAACTTCACGCTCTTTAGAGTGTGTATGTATTTTATCTCTAGAGTGGTAAGAAAATAGAGGGGGAAAATCATGACAAAGCTGCAACGTATTCAAAAAGTATTGGTAGCTAACCGTGGAGAGATAGCAATTCGTGTGTTCCGAGCATGTTCAGAACTTGGATTAAACACAGTTGCGATCTATTCTAAAGAGGATAGCGGTTCTTATCATCGCTATAAAGCCGATGAGTCCTATTTAGTTGGGGAAGGGAAAAAGCCAATTGATGCTTATCTAGATATTGAAGGCATTATTGAGATTGCGAAAAGTAATCATGTAGATGCAATCCACCCTGGATATGGTTTCTTGTCAGAAAATATTCAATTTGCAAAACGTTGTGAAGAAGAAGGGATTATCTTTATCGGTCCAAAAAGTAAGCATTTAGATATGTTTGGAGATAAAGTTAAAGCAAGAACACAAGCGCAGCTAGCACAAATTCCAATTATTCCTGGTAGTGATGGTCCAGTAGATTCAATAGAAGAAGTTAAAGAATTTGCTGAAAAGTATGATTACCCGATTATTATTAAAGCATCCCTTGGTGGCGGCGGTCGCGGTATGCGTATTGTACGTGCTAGTGAAGAATTAAGAGAATCGTATAATCGCGCGAAATCAGAAGCAAAAGCAGCCTTTGGTAATGATGAAGTGTACGTTGAAAAATTCGTTGAAAAACCTAAACATATAGAAGTACAAATTTTAGCAGATGAAGAAGGTAATGTTGTACATTTATATGAGCGTGATTGCTCTGTACAACGACGCCATCAAAAAGTAGTTGAAATTGCACCGAGCGTGTCGCTTTCAGATGATTTGCGCGAGCGTATTTGTGATGCTGCAGTAAAGTTAACGAAAAATGTAAATTATTTAAATGCTGGAACAGTTGAATTCCTAGTGAAAGATGATGAATTTTACTTTATTGAAGTAAACCCACGTGTTCAAGTAGAACATACAATTACAGAAATGATTACAGGAATCGATATTGTTCAATCACAAATTTTAATTGCAGATGGACATGCTTTACATAGCAAGATGGTAAGTGTGCCGAAACAAGAAGAGATTATTGTGCATGGTTATGCAATTCAATCTCGTGTAACGACAGAAGACCCACTTAATAACTTTATGCCTGATACAGGGAAGATTATGGCGTATCGATCAGGCGGTGGCTTTGGTGTGCGTCTTGACACAGGTAATAGTTTCCAAGGTGCAGTTATTACACCGTACTATGACTCTTTACTTGTAAAAGTTACAACTTGGGCGCTTACTTTTGAACAAGCTGCTGCAAAAATGGAACGTAATTTAAAAGAATTCCGTATTCGTGGCATTAAAACAAATATTCCATTCTTAGAGAATGTAGTAAAACATAGAAACTTCTTATCGGGAGAGTATGATACTTCGTTTATTGACGCGTCACCTGAACTGTTCTTGTTCCCGAAACGTAAAGACCGCGGAACGAAAATGTTAAATTACATTGGTACAGTAACAGTAAATGGTTTCCCAGGAGTAGGGAAAAAAGAGAAACCAATTTTCCCGGATGCTCGTATACCGAATGTACTACACTCAGAGCCAATCCAAAATGGAACGAAACAAATTTTAGATGAACGTGGAGCGGATGGATTAGTAAAGTGGGTACAAGATCAAAAGCGTGTACTTTTAACGGATACAACATTCCGTGATGGGCATCAGTCATTACTTGCAACACGTATTCGTACAAAAGATTTACATCACATTGCAGAACCGACAGCGAGAATGTTACCAAACTTATTCTCAGCGGAAATGTGGGGCGGTGCAACGTTTGATGTTGCGTATCGCTTCTTAAAAGAAGATCCGTGGGAACGATTACTAGATCTTCGTGAAAAAATGCCGAATGTTTTATTCCAAATGTTACTTCGTTCTTCAAACGCAGTTGGATACAAAAACTATCCAGATAATTTAATTCAAAAATTTGTAGAATGTTCCGCGCAAGCTGGAATTGATGTGTTCCGTATTTTTGATAGCTTAAACTGGGTAGAAGGTATGAGAGTTGCAATTGATGCTGTACGAGATACTGGTAAAATTGCAGAAGCAACAATGTGTTACACAGGAGACATTCATGATCCGTTACGCAGTAAATATGATTTAAATTATTATAAAAATTTAGCAAAAGAGTTGGAAGCATCAGGAGCTCATATTTTAGGGATTAAAGATATGGCGGGCTTATTAAAGCCAAACGCAGCATATGATTTAGTTTCAGCACTAAAAGAGACGGTGTCGATTCCAATTCACCTGCATACACATGATACGAGCGGAAATGGTATTTTAACGTATACGAAGGCAATTGAAGCAGGCGTTGATATTGTCGATGTAGCGGTGAGTTCTATGGCTGGTCAAACGTCACAACCGAGTGCGAATACACTATACTATGCGTTAGGCGGAAACGAAAGACAACCAGATGTTAATATAGACTCATTAGAAAAACTATCTCATTATTGGGAAGATGTACGTAAATATTATGCACCATTTGAAAGTGGTATGAACGCTCCTCACACAGAGGTATATATGCACGAAATGCCAGGTGGACAATATAGTAATCTTCAACAACAAGCGAAGGCGGTTGGTTTAGGAGATCGCTTTGATGAAGTTAAAGTGATGTACCGTCGTGTTAATGATATGTTTGGAGATATTGTAAAAGTAACACCATCATCTAAAGTTGTCGGTGATATGGCATTATTTATGGTTCAAAACCATCTGACAGAACAAGATATTTTAGAGCGTGGAGATTCTATGGACTTCCCAGGATCTGTTGTTGAAATGTTCTCTGGAGATTTAGGTCAACCATATGGTGGTTTCCCGAAAGAATTACAAAATATTATTTTAAAAGGGAAAGAGCCGTTGACAGTAAGACCAGGTGAATTATTAGAGCCAGTAGATTTTGACGCTTTAAAAGAAGAGTTATTCCACAAACTTGGACGCGAAGTAACAATTTTTGATGTAGTCGCATATGCATTGTATCCAAAAGTGTTTATGGACTACGAAAAAGTTGTTGGGCTTTATGGAAATGTATCTGTGCTTGATACACCTACTTTCTTCTATGGAATGAGACTTGGTGAAGAAATTGATGTAGAAATCGAACAAGGTAAAACATTGATGGTTAAACTAGTTTCCATTGGAGAACCGCAGCCAGATGGAAATCGTGTGCTTTACTTGGAATTTAATGGACAACCGCGTGAAATCGTAGTGAAAGATGAAAGCGTGAAATCAACTGTTGCACAGCGTGTGAAGGGGAATCGTGAAAATCCAAATCATATTAGCGCAACGATGCCGGGAACTGCTATTAAAGTAGTTGTAAAAGAAGGCGATGAAGTGAAAAAAGGTGATTCCATGGCAATTACAGAAGCGATGAAAATGGAAACGACGGTTCAAGCGCCATTCAGTGGTAAAGTGAAAAAAGTATATGTAAATGATGGGGATGCAATTCAAACGGGAGATTTACTCATTGAATTAGATCATTAAAATAAAGAAAAAGAGCTGTGCGAAAGCAGCTCTTTTTTGTGTGTAAATAATACCTTGCCGAATTGGCAAGGTATTAAAGTTTTACTTTGTTTTGTTTAGAAGTTGATTCAGTTTCTTTTACATTGACTGTACTTCTTGTACCTATCATAACTAAATAGCATAGTACAGCAAACAGGCAAGAAATGAAGAGTGAATGTAATAATGCCATTGCTAAACTAGCATTTGTAAATACGACTAAAATCCCTACTATAGCTTGAAGTGTAACAAGGATAAATGAAATAATCCATCCCCAGTATACTACACGCTGCTGCTTGTAATGACGAATAGCTATAAACATCGCGTAAAGTATCCAAACGAATATTAACATCGCTGCAACTCTATGCCCCATTTGGACCCACTCATGTAGTTGAGTTGGCATAGGTCTGTTTTTACTACATAAAGGGAAGTCTGGACAGGCTAAGGTAGCTCGTTCGTGACGTACTAAAGCTCCTGTGTAGACAACAATATAACTGTAAATTGTTACACCATAAATATGAAATTTCATTTTTTTGTCCATAATAAGTGAACGTGCATCAAATTTCTGATCAATTTCAAAAATAAGACACGTTAACAAGATGACAGAAGCAAATGAAATTAAGGAAATACCGAAATGAATAGCTAATACTGCAGGCATTTGTCCCCAAACAACTGCTGCCGCCCCCATTAATGCTTGTGCAACTAAAAATACGAAGGATAAAATTGCTAACGTTTTTGTTTCGCGCACATGTTTATAATATTTCCAGGACAAGATACAAAGAAGAGTAACAAGGATTCCTGCTGATCCCGATGTTAAGCGGTGACTTAGCTCAATAATAGTTTCCATTGATAAATTAGATGGAAACCATTCACCGTTACAAAGTGGCCATGATTTGCCGCATCCTTGGCCTGAACCTGTTTTTGTAACTAAAGCGCCTCCTAGTAAAACTACTAATAAATCGAGACTTGTAATGACTGCTAACCATTTAATAAAGCGTTGCAATCTCTTTCACCATCTTTCTGCTATGAAGTTATTGCGAAATATTTTCATTCCATTATGTATAGAATAAAACGTGCTACAGTCCTATGATATATAAAAAATAATAAAATAGCAAAGAAATGGAGGGCGAGGACAACCTACGTAGTATAAAGAAAAAAATGGGATTTTAAATACATATTTTAGGTGAAATTCAGGCTGTTTTGAAAAGAAATGGGGAGAATACATGCTAAATATGACAAAATAGTTTATTATAGAAGATAACATCATGTTATGATAAGGATAAATTGGAATAAAGTTTTTTAATGTTCGACACAAAAAGTTCATGTTTTCTTCACAAAATGTTCGGGAAATGTGATTTAATATATTGGAGTATGGGCGTAGATTAGTAGTAGAATGGGTTAACAATATTTCTACTGTAATAATATTGCTGTATAGAAGCGAAATATTTCACATGAAATATGTGCTTAGAAAGATGATAGGTTTAAGAGGGGGTTAAAGTGATGAACCATGCAACAAGTGAGCTGCATGATGAGTCAGCTGTTTCAAGTGTACCGGAAACAACTCGGTTACAAGATTTATCAGCGCTCGTTAAAATGGGGATTGTAAACTCAAATACACTTACTGTATTTACAGGATTTTGGTTGGCTTTACATTTTAATGGATTGAGTGTTATGGACAATCTAGATAAGCTATTTTTCACAATCGTTGGTTCTGCATTAATTATGGCTGGGGTATGTTGTTTAAATAACTACATTGACCGAGATATCGATCCATTAATGGAAAGAACAAAAAACCGTCCAACGGTAACAGGTAAATATAAACCTGGCTTTGCACTTGCATTTGGACTTGTAATTTTACTTCTTGGCTTTGCATTTTTATTACTTACTACACCGATGGCAGTGTTAATCTCATTTATTGGTGCCTTCACGTATGTTGTTTTATATACGTTATGGACGAAGAGAAAATATACGTTAAATACTGTTGTAGGTAGTATATCAGGAGCAGTTCCACCTTTAATTGGATGGGCGGCAATTGATCCGTCTTTAAATCATCCAATTGCTTGGATGTTATTTTTAATTATGTTTATTTGGCAAATCCCACATTTCCTCGCATTAGCGATGAAGCGTGTTGATGAATATCGAAATGCAGGAATCCCAATGCTTCCTGTTGTACAGGGATTTGATATTACGAAACGTCAGATTATGATTTGGACAGTATGTTTATTACCACTACCATTTTATATGAGTGGGCTTGGAATAACATTCATGGTAATTGCAACATTGCTTAACATCGGATGGATCGCATTAGGGTTTTATGGCTTCCGTAAGCAAGATGACATCAAGTGGTCCGTAAAAATGTTTGTTTATTCCCTGAATTACTTAACAATCTTATTTGTGTCAATGATTGTAGTTACATTCTTCTAAGACAACGACATAATTGGATTTCTTTACGTTGAGATTTACTTTACTTAACTATAAAGTACAATCTAATTCACAAAGAAAGTGGGGGTTGTTTGTATGAAGAAACAGTGGCGACTGCTTTCGTTCGTTTCACTGCTGGCTTTACTGTTAGGGGGATGCGGTAAAGCTTTTCAGTCTACTTTAATTCCGCAAGGGGAAGTAGCAAAAATGCAATATGATTTGCTCTTGCTAGCGAGTGCAATCATGGTAGGAGTAGTACTTGTAGTTACTATTATTTTCTTATATGTAATTGTGCGTTTCCGACAAAAAAAGGGTGAGGAAGATTATATTCCAGAGCAAGTTGAAGGAAATCACAAACTAGAAATTATATGGACAGTTATTCCGATTATTCTTTTGTTAATCTTGGCTGTTCCGACTGTTACATATACATTCAAGCTTGCTGATGTAAGTGCGATGGAGAAAAAGAATATTGATAAAGATACTATCGTTGTTGATGTAACAGCGAATCTTTATTGGTGGGAATTTTCTTATAAATCAGAAAAAATAGTAACTTCTCAAGATTTAGTTATCCCCACAGGTAAGAAAGTGTATTTGAATTTGAAGGGTGCCGATATTAAACATTCGTTTTGGGTTCCATCTTTAGCTGGGAAAATGGATACAAATACAGATAATGTAAACAAAATGTGGTTAAAGGCAGATAAATCGGGCACTTATAATGGTTTTTGCACAGAATTTTGTGGCCCATCACATTCTTTAATGCAGTTCAAAGTGAAAGCTCTGGATGAAAGCGAGTACAAAAAATGGCTTGCTGACATGAAGAAGATTGATGGGAAAAAAGAAGTAGCTTCTACAAAGGCGCAAGAAGGTCAAGAAATATTTAATAAAAGCTGCATTGGTTGTCATGCAGTTGGATCAAATGATAGTAGACCACCTTCTGCTCGTATCGCACCGAACTTAGCAAACTTTGCAGATCGCGATATGGTTGCTGGTATTGCCGAAAATAATGAAGAGAACTTAAAAAAATGGCTCAAAGATCCTGAAAATATGAAACCAGGTAATAAAATGACTGGTAAATATGGCAACTTAACGGATGATCAAATTAATGCATTAAATGCATATTTACAAACGTTAAAGATTGAAAAGTAAAGAGGGATCATTTGCGAAGGGGAGGTTGAAAACGTGAGTTCTGTAGCAAAAAAACAGGGGATGGGTGCTGTCATATGGGATTATTTAACGACAGTAGACCATAAAAAGATTGCCATTCTCTATTTAATTGCAGGTGGATTGTTTTTTGTAATAGGTGGAATAGAAGCACTATTTATTCGCCTGCAGTTAGCGATTCCTAACAATGCTTTTCTTGTTGGGGATGCCTATAATCAAGTATTAACGATGCACGGTACAACAATGATTTTCCTCGCAGCTATGCCACTCGTGTTTGCATTTATGAACGCCGCTGTACCACTTCAAATTGGAGCACGTGATGTGGCGTTCCCGTTTTTGAATTCGCTCGGATTTTGGTTATTTTTCTTTGGTGGATTATTTTTAAATTTAAGTTGGTTTTTAGGAGGAGCGCCTGATGCAGGGTGGACATCGTATGCATCTTTAGCTTTAGCCTCTAAAGGACATGGTGTTGATTTTTATGTACTCGGCTTGCAAATATCAGGTATCGGTACATTAATTGGAGGTATTAACTTCCTTGTTACAATTATTAATATGCGCGCGCCAGGGATGACTTACATGCGCATGCCGATGTTTACATGGACAACATTTGTAACATCTTCACTTATTTTATTTGCATTTCCACCATTAACTGTAGGATTAGGACTTTTAATGTTAGATCGTTTATTTGGCACAAGTTTCTTTAATCCGGCACTAGGTGGGAACACGATTATATGGGAGCATTTATTCTGGATCTTCGGTCATCCGGAAGTATACATTCTTATACTCCCAGCTTTCGGAATATTCTCAGAAATCTTCGCCACATTTTCGAAAAAACGATTATTCGGTTATTCCTCGATGGTGTTCGCGACAGTATTAATAGGATTTTTAGGATTTATGGTATGGGCGCATCATATGTTTACTGTTGGTCTTGGGCCTGTTGCAAATGCTATCTTCTCGGTTGCAACAATGGCAATTGCAGTTCCGACGGGTATTAAAATATTTAACTGGCTCTTTACAATGTGGGGTGGAAGTATTAGGTTTACAACACCAATGATGTGGGCGGTAGCTTTTATTCCATCCTTCGTTATGGGTGGAGTTACAGGAGTTATGCTTGCTTCTGCACCAGCTGATTATCAGTTTCATGATAATTATTTCGTAGTAGCACACTTTCATTATGTAATTGTTGGTGGTGTTGTATTTGGTTTACTTGCAGGTGCGCATTATTATTGGCCACTTATGTTTAATAAAGTATTAAATGAAACGTTAGGAAAGATAACATTTTGGTTATTCTTTATCGGTTTCCATTTAACGTTCTTTATTCAGCATTTCCTGGGTCTAATCGGTATGCCGCGTCGTTACTACACATATCTAGAGGGGCAAGGATTGGAAATGGGGAATATGATTAGTTCTATTGGAGCAGTGTTTATGGCTCTTGGAACGATTGTTCTTTTATTCAATGTAATAAAAACAACGGTATCAAAAGAGAAGGCTGGTCGTGATCCGTGGGATGCGCGTACGTTAGAGTGGACAATGCCAGCACCTACACCGGAATATAATTTCAAACAGTTACCATTTGTTCGTGGATTAGATCCGTTTTGGATTGAAAAACGTGAGGGTAATAAAGAGATGACAGCAGCGGAACCGGTCGGTGATATTCATATGCCAAATTCTTCATTTTCACCGTTTATTATTTCTCTAGGTCTATTTATAGCTGCTTTTGGTGCGATGTATATGCAGGGTGGCAAAGATAAATTTTGGTTATTAGTAGCGATTATCGGTTTAATCATTACGTTTGGTACAATGTTCCTTCGTTCAGTAATTGATGATCATGGATATCATATTCATAAGGAAGATCTAGATGATAAGGGGGGCAAGGCGTAATGCATGTAGATGAGAAATTAACGAATGAAACATTTCCAGCAGAGCCTGAAAAAGCAACCCTTGAGGGGAAAAATAAGTTTGTTGGTTTTTGGTTATTTCTTGGAGGCGAAACAGTGTTGTTCGCTTCCTTATTTGGCACATATTTAGCGTTAAAGAACTCTACAAATGGTGGACCAACATCTCAAGAGATGTTTCAAATGCCACTCGTTTTCATTATGACGATGCTTTTGTTAACAAGTAGTTTAACGAGTGTATACGCAATGTATCATATGAAAAATTTTAACTTTAAGAAAATGCAACTTTGGTTACTTGTAACAGTGTTGCTTGGCTTAGGATTTTTGGGGTTTGAAATATATGAGTTTTATCATTATACGCATGAATTTAAGCATACTATGAGAAGTAGTGCATTTGGTTCTGCATTTTATGCTCTTGTTGGTACACACGGGCTCCACGTGTTGTTTGGATTATGTTGGATTTTAACATTAATCTTTAGAAACGCGAAGAGAGGTTTAAATTTATACAACGCACCAAAGTTTTATGTTGCATCAATTTATTGGCACTTTATTGACGTAGTTTGGGTGTTTATTTTCACTGTAGTATATTTGATGGGAATGGTGGGATAAACAATGGCGGTTAAGCAAACGAATAATCCTAAGGTGGATCTTGTTTATCGGAAGAGAAAAAGTGCAGAGGAAATGAAGCACCAAGTTGTTACATTTTCACTAATGATTTTTTTAACATTAGTTGCATTTGCAGCGGTGGCATATCCGAAAACATTTAGCCCGATTTTTTCGGTTCCATTTATATTATTGTTAGCAGTCATTCAAGTTATATTTCAGTTATATTATTTCATGCATATGAGTCATAAAGGGCATGAAGCGGCGAGTTTCTTCTTGTACTCTGGATTGTTAATTGGTTTATTAACAATATTAGCCTTTATGACAATTGTGTGGATTTAAACAGTGATAGTAGGGGGCTCTGATTTATCATAGCCCTCTTTTTATATGAAATATAAGGATTTTGAAAAGGTAGGTGTGGAAATGGAAAACTTATGGGTATTTGGTTTTCAAGCTTTATGGAGTCCAATTTTTTTATTATTTATGATCTCGATTCTTATTAGTTATTTTTTAATTATTGGACCATATAG